>CAMHDG010000034.1 GCA_946183815.1 uncultured bacterium
GTGTTTTGAGAAAACGCAATTTTCTTTTTCGGGGTCAAATTTAAAAGTTTGTTTAATAAAATCAATACCTTCTCTGACACGTGTTACCATATTAGACCACGCATCAATAATTACGGCATTTTTTCCCCACGTTTTCGGGTTTGAAACATCTGCATTTTTGTTCATTCCGATTACAGTAAAAGCGTGATTTTTTGCGGTATCAAATCCGTTTTTTTGTTCAAAATTAAGTCTGATATTTTGTGATGGTATCCCTGCTTTTTCCAGTTTGTCGTGTATCAAAAACGCACATTCCTGACAGTTTGCAACTTTTGAAAATTTCACTGCCTGCTTTAAATAATTAATTTTATTTGGCTGGGATTGATAACTGCTTCTTATCTGATAAACAACCAGCCCTGAAAGTTGAGATTGACCTCGTAATCGTGGCAGAATATCGGCATATCGTTCGTCATCTTTATGTCGGTCTATAATAGTGTTATATTTTGTGTTTGATTTTATATATGGATATTCTGACTTAAATTCTTTTAAAACTTTTTCACCGTTATATAGATTTTGGGTCAGAACTCTCCTGTTAGATACGTTTACCATACTATATTTAACGGATGTAAAAAAATAATTTGCCTAGTTATTATATTTAATAACCAATAGCCCATGCTTTTGGTTTTACTGCTTTGTTAGTTAAAGTTTTTTTCGGGGTATTTGTCTGAACTGCTGTAACGTCAATAACTTTTTCAGGTCTTTTTAACAAATTATTTTTTTGCATTGTTAAATCGACATTATTGAAAGATTTAAGTTTATCTAATTTGTTTTGCAATTCCGAATTTTCTACATTTAACAATGTTGTCTTACGGCTACATTCATTAAGTTGAATTTCGCTTGAAACAACGAAATAATAACTGATTGCAGATATAAGTATTGCGCAGATTAAAAGTCCGCATAATGTATTATTAACTTTTTTTATTGCCATAGCCTTAACTGAATTTTGTTTAGGGAAATATCCGCTTATAACCTGATTATTTTTTTGATTATTTATTGCATCAGAAGAATACCCAATGTTAAGTTCCTGATTAGGTCTGTTGGTATTTCTATTTCTGATACGACTGTTATACAAGATAATTTCCTACTTTTTTATAAATCTAACTACTCTTAATTTTGCACTTCTTGATGGTGGGTTAATTTTTAATTCCTCATCCGAGGCAGTAATTGGTTTTTTGTTAACAAGTTCAATTCTTGGAGGTTCGCAATGACAAATCATATCATTACATCTGCATTTTTGTGACTCAAACTTGAATACCTTTTTCACAACCCTATCTTCAAGAGAATGAAAACTAATTACTGATATTATAGCACCATAATCTAATATTTCCAACACATCAGTTAACACTTGTTTAACATTTTTTAACTCACCGTTAACCTCAATTCTCACAGCCTGAAAAACCCTTGTTGCAGGGTGAATAGAGGATTTTATGCGTGGGGTTGAATTAACGATTAATTCTGCTAGTTCTGTCGTTGTTTTTATAGGTGATTGTGTACGTTTATTTACAATGGCTTTTGCTATACGTTTTGAAAATCGTTCTTCCCCGTACTCGCTAAAAATCTTTACAAGTTCATCTTCTTTATATCCGTTTATTACATCATAGGCGGAAAAGTCTGACGACATATTAAATCTCATATCCAGCGGGGCTTCTTTTGAGAACGAGAACCCTCTTTCCTGTTTTGTAAGTTGATGATATGATGCCCCTAAATCTAACAAAACACCGCCATTAATCTTTTCTACCCCATGTTTTTTGAGGGCTGATTTTATATTGACGTAAGAGTCTTTTATAATAGTAAGATTATTATAATCTTTTAATCTTTCTGATGCATAATTAATTGCTTCATCATCAATATCAAAGGCAAAGAGTTTTCCGTTTGGCGAAATCCTTTTAAGTATAAGTTCACTATGTCCGCCGCCGCCTAGAGTACAGTCAACATATATTTTGCCGTCTTGACATTCCAGTGCGTCAACAGCCTCATTTTTCATAACTGTGTAGTGTGTGAATTGAGTTTCCATATAATACTCATAAACTAAAAAAAAATTTGCTTCAATATTAAATAGAATAAATTTTCTATTCACTATTCACTATTCAATATTCACTTGATTTTCTTATGTAACGAATTGTAACAAAACAAGATTAAAAATTAAAGAAAAGGGCTGAAAGTGCCGTCATGCATGCAAAAGGGAATAATTGTAAGGAGACTACATTATGGGTATGTCAGCGTCACAGGCACGTTTACTATCACTAACGGCAAGAATGCATGATCTTGAATATCAGGCACAGGCATTGCAATATTCTAAACTTGATTTGGTTAATTCCAAAAATGATGTTTATGAAGAATATTTAGGCGCTCTTGATTCGACTAAATTCCAAATGTCAGTCGTTACAATGAATGGAAATGAGTTTCAGGATATTTCATATACCAATATGATATCTTCTCAGGTTAATGGTATTCATTCTATGTACACCATTACTAATGCAACTACAGGTCAGGTGTTGTTACCTGAACAAATTGCATCAAAATTAGGTCCTGATCCTCATAATCCTGACCCGTTGAGAGAAGGACTTGATCCACGTGTTGATGATGGTTCGGGTTTAACTCACGAAGAAAAATTAGAACAATATTTGTTAAGGGTTGCTCAACAAAGAGTTTATCCTGACGGAAAAGACAGCAAGGGTAATGCAATCAGTGATTATATTCAAACTTTGAAAAACGAGGGTAAATATAACTACTGGAAGGCTCAATTCTATAATGAATTACCTGAAGAAAATGATTTCTTGTTAGTTGTTGCAAAGAATTATTTGTATTCAAGCAGAATTGATATTGATACAGATGAAGATTATATCAGACAAATGAAAACTGACGGTAACTATGACTATTGGAAAGCGGTATATTATCAAATAGCGGGTTATCAAAGCGATAGCGGTGAATATGTCGGCGGAAGAGGTTTCTGCCCTATCAGTAAGGAAAACGCTGTTGACAGAGGCTGGTTAGAAGAAGCACTTAATAGTGGCGAAGTTCAACTTTACAAAATGGTAAAAGAAACTAATCTCTTTAATCAGGGCGATAAGGTAAACATTTTTGCAGAAACAAGTTTAGGAACTGATTGTGAATTACAAGAGGTTAAAAACGAAGAATTAATTGCACTTGCAACGGTTAAATATGAAAAAGCAGTTGAAGATATTGATGCAAAAGAAACAAAACTTGATTTACAGTTAAACAGAATTGATGCTCAACACAATGCACTCAAAACAGAATATGATTCTGTGAAACAGATTGTAAGTAAAAACATTGACAGATCGTTCAAGACCTTCAATGCATAGGGGTAAATATATAATTTACTCTTGCGGATAAGTTATAAGTACTAAAAAAGAGGATAGTTATTATAAACTATCCTCTTTAAATTTAATTATTTATATTATGAATTTAAACTGTATGCTCCGACAAGTGCAGTTTGTGCCTCCTCTGTTAGTTTACCAAAATTTTTAAATGCTTCAAATGCATTATCGTAACCACCTGTGTTATAAGTTCCGTTATTTAACCAGCCTGCAACCTGACCCGCGATTTCTATCAAATCATTTGATAAATCTGAGAGTGTATTATAGTTATCATAGTTAGTTCCTTCACCATAATATATAGTTTCAATCCTTCCGTTTCCATAGAAGCCTGTTCCACTAAATTCTTGAGCCGTACCGGTACCAAAATCATATTTGAAGAAACTATCCATAGTTATAATACCTGTTGCATCACCTGTTATTACATTTTTAAAGTTATCAGTATTTTTTAAAATATACAACCCGTCATTCATTGTTGTCTTTTTGTCTTTATCGACATCAAAGAAGAAATGCAGATTTGATGGACTTGCTGTATTTACATACAACTCATCACGTTCACTTACAACATTCTTATCTATTATCGGATTGAAGTCTTTATCAACACTTACAACTTTTTCCAATGCCTTAACATTATCCCTGATTGTAAGGTTTGTACTATCGGAAAATTCGTTTACATAATAATGTGTATCTCTTTCTTCCGATACATATCTGTCGTTTCCGCCTGTGTAGGTAACTGAATCATATACATCAGAATCTTTATAAGAAAGATTAAATTTATCGTCTGTTCCAACCATAACAACAACATCATTTTTGGTACTTGTTGTTATTGTTGTTCCTTTTTCGTTTGTTGTAAGCAATATATTATTTACATCTGCATTATCAACTTTCTTACCACCAATAGTTGTTGTTCCTATCGTTTTTGTGTTAGAAACAGTTGCTGTTTTTGATTTTGTGGCAGTAACGTTGTATAGTTCGCCATCAGCATCATATATAGCCAAACCTTTTGATTTGCCTGTTTTTGTGTTAAAGAAATTTTGGTACATGATTGCATCCGTTACACTATTTTCAGCATTAGTATATGCAATACCAAAATCCATCATTTTTTGGTTATCTCCATTCTTTCCTAAGCCGATAGTTACCATATCGCTAATTTTAGCACCTTTTGAATATGGTTCACTGTTACTGTCATATACTTCATCTATAAATTTAAAGGTGGTGTGTCCGCCTTCTGATGTAATCGTATCAACGCCGTGTTCTGTTCCTTCAAAATAAATTGTATCATTACCTTTGCCTGTTTCGATTTTATCGTTGCCTATCCCACCATAGATAATGTCATCACCTGCACCACCGTGGATAGTATCATCACCGCCAAAGCCATAAATAGTGTCGTTGCCTGCCTCACCAAAGAGTCTGTCATTTTCCCAGCCGCCAACAATGACATCTTTGCCTGCCCCGCCATAGACAGCGTTTCTGCCATAGCCTGCCCAGATGTAGTCATTACCTGCACCACCGTAGATTAAATCTATATCGTCACCGCCAATAATTACATCGTCACCTGCATCACCATACAAACTGTTCATGCCTGTTTGATACTTATCTGCGGTGTTAATGGTCAGACTATCTTTGATTTTATCGTCAGTTATGTAGTTTTTAAATACCTTAAGGTCTGTTTCATATACATTGTTTCCGACAATTATATCGTTACCTGCTCCGCCTCTGATTTCATCATCACCTGCATTGCCATAAAGGGTATCTTTGCCTGCCATACCTTTAATTATATTATCACCACTGTTACCTGTTATAGTATTATCTTGTTTGTCACCTGTTGCATTAAGGTTAAATATATCATCTTTTATAGATTCTTTTGTAAAGGTCACAAAAATACCATTTGGTTTCTTTTCTAGGTATTCTCTTATTTGTGTGTCATAAGATCTGAGATTTGATGAATATATTTTCTTGAAATCTTCTTCTGATATAGGAGTTTCACCTATTTCTTCCATATACTGTTCATAATCGGAATATTTTTCTATACCGTGTTCAGCGTACATAGTTACTTCTTTAAATTCTTTAAGTGAGATATATCTTGTCATCCAAGCCCCTGAATCGTGGATATAGAAGCCCAAAGGCTCATTATATGTAATCTTTCCGGTATTATCCGTTGTTGATGGTTCTGTGCCTGCCTTATACACAACCCCTGTAATAGCGATAGCGTGGTCTATTTGTTCTTTACCTGTTTCAGATTTTACTCCTTGCCACAATCTGTTTGAACAAACCCCTACCACTGCACCATTACCTTGACTTATCATATAACCAAGTTTGTTTATGTCTGAATATTCAGTTCCGTCATTGTTTCTTGCTATAAAATAAGATTCAGAATCAATATCATATAGTCTTAAAATATCTTTGTAATCGTCAGGAGTAGTTCCGCCGTCTGCTTCATCTAATTTACCTATTACTCCGTCATCATCTACCAAACCTTGTGTCCATACATTTTTTAAGAATGATTTTTCAACACTTTTTTGGTCTGATAAGTTTTCTTTCATTTTGATAATTCCTGCCATTGCCAGAGTATTAAGAGTAGATTCCACCCCGCAGTTGTTATAGTTTTGTCTGTTGTTTAAAACTTCTCTAAACGGCGCGCCGTAGATTTTAACATCTACATTATCATTTAATCCTGTGTCAATTGATACATTACGCCCTAAATCTTTTAAGGTTGTATTTTTGGCAGCATGGGAATTTATATCTGCGCCTGTTTTTGAAATACCATCTTCTACCCCTAATAATGTAATTCTTTCAAAATTATTCTTTTTTGATGCTTTATAAGACTCCATCGTAGTAATGGCATAATTCTTCTTGTTTTCGCCTTTGTTTTGAATAATATAATTAAATTCAACATCTCTTGTAGTTTTTAATGTTTTCTTTTTCGTTGCCATAAATAACTCCCTTCATTAAATAGTACACAACTTATATCTTTATTTTATTATGTTGAAAACGATAGGGCAAAATGTAAACAAAATTTATTCTACAAATAATGTAAATAATTGTTAAGATTAATCAATTTTAGGATTAAAAAATACTTTTCATGAGTACGGGGATTAATTTTAGTTGGGGATATATTATGCCAAATAGCGTTAGCGGTCTTAATTTATACGATGCGGATAAGTTTAGAGCCTTTGGTGAGCAAGTATTAAAAGAGAGTAAAGATATTATTGATGGTAAAAAAGCACAAGGTACACCTGAAGTTCAGGATGTTCCTGTTGTGCCTGAAAATAATGATGACCAAAATAATGGTTTAGATATAACTTCTTTTTCAAGAAATAAGTCAGCAGATAACAGTGCAGCATCAAATATATATGACGATGTTCAGGGTATGAGAGCAAGTCTTGAAGGCGGACAGCAAAGTTCTGCATCTAATGCCGATGAGGTTAGTGACCTTGCGACTTATTTGTCAGATGAAGAAAACGGTGAAATAAACCATAAAATGATGAATATTCATGGCAGTTACCAAAAACAATACGGTAATAAGTACTTCCATGGAAGTGTTACATCCGATAATTGTTTTGAACATGAATTTGAAGACAGAGTAACCGGTATTTCGACAAATACCAACGCAAATCTGGTTTATGGTACAAATAATTCCGCAACATTGTTAAATGCATCTTTTCAGTATGGCAGAACATATATCCCTGAACAAGATATTCCTGAGGATGTTGATAGTTCAACTCAAGATATGACAGATGATGATGTTTCCGCAACTAATGCGACAAGACGGGCAGTAACACGTGCGGGCGAGGAGGAATATTCTGATCCTGAAATTCCTGCAACTCCACGAAAAACAGAACCATCAATAATAAATCAAAAAGATGTTGATATAGCAATTTTGCATAACAGACAAATTGATATTGATTCGCAAAAATTTGTTGTTGGTGCAGGTGCAGAATGGCATAGCCATGATAACGGTAATGATAAACAATTAACTTTTAGAGGCGGATTTGGTCACGTAGATTCAGGTTTTGGGGTTACAGTATCAACTACCAGATATGAATCAGTTGATGATAATAATCAAAGACATACCAGAAGAGATTCAAAAGTTAAAGTAGTTTTATTAAATAATGAACTTGATGAGTATCCTGTTGATACTTCCGAAGGTGATAGTAATGAGGATAGTATTGATGCTAAAAGTTTACCTATCGTAAAAACAAAAAATAAACTTGGTACAGATTTTATTGCTGATAACGGTCGTTTAGGGTTTGACAGTTCTTATGTAATACATGATAACGCATCTCTAAAAAACGGGGTTTATAATCGTTCTCAATTATATTTAAAAGCAGGTTATCTAAATGAAACACAAGGCGAAGATACTCCTGACAGACACAAAATTAAACTGGGTGCAACTTGGAAATATCAGCACGCAGAATCAAAAGATTTCTATTTTGGTGCAGATGCCTCCGTTGCATATTATAATAACCTTCAGTCAGGCAGTTCTCCTGAGTATTTGCTTGGCTTTAAAGGGAATATCAATGCTAATATAAAGGCACATCAAATTTCGTTTACAGGTGCTAAAGTTCAAACTAATAATCTGCGATTTTCAGAACTTGGTCTGAATTACAGATATGTTAAAAATAAATTTGAATTTGGGGCAAATGTCGGTTATTCAAATGTCTATATGTCAGACAATGCAAATACAAAGTATCTTGATGCAAGTGTGAATGTTGCATATAAATTCTAATAGGTTATAAAAGAAAAAGACTCGGTTTTTATACCGAGTCTTTTTCTTTTGGTTACAAAATTTTATTTCAAAATATATTTAATCATTGCTCTGACTCCGGCACCTGTTGAACCCTTAATAAATTCGCCCTGTGCTTTGTCATAATATGCAACTCCTGCAATATCAATATGAGCCCATTTTGTTTTTTCTACGAACTCTTTCAGGAACAATCCTGCAGTTGAAGCACCGCCCCAGCGTGAGCCTGTGTTTTGCATATCTGCAACACTGCTTTTTAGACTTTCTTTGTATTCTTCATACATAGGTAGTTCCCAATATCTTTCACCACAAGATTTTGCGGTTTCAATAATAGATTTTACAAGCCCGTCATCGTTACCGACAATACCTGCTGCCTGATTACCCAGTGCAACCATGCAAGCACCTGTCAAAGTCGCTAAATCAATGATTTCATCTACACCTAATTCGTCTGCGTAACAAAGTGCATCTGCCAGAGTTAGTCTGCCTTCCGCATCTGTGTTATCTACCTCGATAGTTTTACCGTTTTTAGCAGTCAAAATATCCCCCGGTTTGTACGCAGAACACCCCGGCATGTTTTCGCATGCTGCAATTATACCGTGAACCTCAACATCAGGTGAGAGTTCTTTTATTGCACTCATTACACCGATAACACATGCTGCTGCTGACATATCGTCTTTCATTGTGAGCATTGATGATGCAGGTTTTATATCCAACCCTCCGCTATCAAAACAGATTCCTTTTCCGATAATAGCAATTTTCTTTCTTGGGTTTGGAGTTGTATATTTCATGTGGATAAATTTTGGCGGTTCCGCACTACCTTTTGCAACTGCTAAATATGCACCCATTCCCATCTTTTCACAATCTTTTTTATCATAAATTTTTGTATCAAGTTTTAAATCTTTCGCTATTTCTGCCAATTTTGTAGGTGTAGCATATTGAGCAGGTTCGTTTGCCAAATCTCTTGATACTTTCATTGCGTTTGTGATTTTTTCGGCAAATCTGATTGCACCTTCATCTGCGTTTACGTAAACCGTTTCTATGTGCTTATCTTTTTTAGTTTTGTATTTATCAAAGGTGTAATCCGCAATACCTACACCATAGGTAAACTGTTCTGCCCAGTTAAAATCAAGACCTGTGTATTCAAAAGTGACAGTTTTGGCTTCCATTTGTGTCGCTTTTTTGATTGCTTTTCCTGTTGCCTGTCTTAATTTGTCAGGGTTAAATTCATCTTTTTTACCAAAACCTACAACCAAAATTTTTCTTGCTTTTTGCTGTCCATAAGTCGGTAAAAGGTATGTTTGACCAAATTTACCTTCAAAATGGTCTTCTTCCAGTGCGTATTTGTTTGCAATCTCTTGAGTAGTCTTTTCTCCTTCAAAAAGGTTGACTACAAGAATGTCACATTCTTGATTTTGTAAATCAGAAATAACTTTAATTTCCATTTTTATTTCTCCTTATTTATATCGGACTTTTCATACAAATTATAGGTCAATCCATAAAATTTTGCACTATATAAATGTACGATATTGTGGTTAAAATTTAAAATAAAAAAAAGAGCAGATTTTTCTGCTCTTTTTGTGTACTACTATTAGAGTTTACTATTATTTAACTGCTAATTTTTTAACTTTTTCTTTATCTGCATCTTTTTTAGGTGCTTCTATTTTCAATATGCCGTTTTCAAGTTTTGCAGATGTTTTATCAACCTCAATATCTTCAGGGAAGTATATTGTTCTTGAAAATTCGCCATATCTAAATTCTGATTTTTTGTAGTTAGAATTATTTTCTTCTTTTTCTTCTTCTTTTTTAGCATTGATAGTCAAATGGTTTTTGTCAATATCAATATCTAAATCTTCTTTTTTTACCCCCGGAAGTTCTGCCTGAACGCAATATTCTTTTTCGTGTTCGTGTAATTCTACCGGCATTGAGAGTTTATCCATATCTTTATAATCTTCGTTATAGACAAATTCAGGGAATAAACTGTCGAAGTTTCTGTTTAAAATAGTGTTGATTTCGTCATTAACTGATTTGATAAAGCCATCCGGTGATTTTTTGATTAAGAATTTCATAATGTACTCCTTTCTTGAAGGATAATATTTAGGGATATTGTCGGTAAATATTACTCTTTATATTTAACTTACTGTATATTTTCTTCTTACATTATTATTATGTACCAACTTTTGCCTAAACCCGATAAAATTAACTAAAATTTAACAATGTTAAATTATTGTTTATCTGCGAAGCAGATATATCTCTCCTTGGAGAGAGAGAA
>CAMHDG010000035.1 GCA_946183815.1 uncultured bacterium
AAGGAGAGGGGCTTTTAACGATTTATATATTTACCCCCGATAAACAATAATTTATGCTATAATACCCTTATAGGAGAGAGTTATGAAAAAAGGTTTATTTATCACCTTTGAAGGTGTGGACGGGTGTGGCAAGACAACCCAGATAAATTTATTAAAAGATTATTATGAAAAACAAGGCAGAACGGTTCTTCTTACGAGAGAACCCGGGGCAAAAGGATTAGGGGTAAAATTAAGAGAAATTTTGCTCAATTATGACGGAGAGGTGTCGCCTAATTGTGAAAGTTTTTTGTTCCTTGCTGACAGAGCCCAACACATTGATACAATAATCAAACCTGCCGTAGAACGTGGCGAAATTGTACTGTGTGACCGCCATACTGATTCTACTGTTGCTTATCAAGGCTATGGCAGAGGGGTTGATTTAGACAGAATTAATATGTTGAATAATATTGCTACAAGCGGAATGAAACCTGATTTAACTCTCATTTTTGATATCGATACTGATACTTCAATGGCAAGAGTAGGAAAAGAAAAGGACAGAATGGAATCGGCAGGGATTGAGTTCTTTAAAAAAGTCAGAAACGGTTATTTAGATATAGCAAAAAATGAGCCTCAAAGAGTAAAACTTTTAGATGGCAATAAATCTATTGAAGAAATACACAACCAAGTATTAGACATAATTAAATCGATTTAAGATATGCTTCTATAAACCCGTCTAAATCACCGTCCATAACGGCATCAACATTTCCCATCTCAAAGTTTGTTCTGTGGTCTTTAACCATTTTATAAGGATGGAAAACGTATGAACGAATTTGTGAGCCGAAATTTATATCAAAGTTTTCACCTTTAAGTTCTGCAAGTTTTTTTTCGTGTTCTTCCTGTTTTATCGCAAGTAGTTTTGAGGCAAGAATTTGCATTGCATACTCTTTATTTTGTAATTGAGAGCGTTCCTGCTGACATTTTACTACAATTCCCGTTGGTTTATGGACAATTCTGACTGCGGTTTCAACCTTGTTAACATTTTGTCCGCCTGCACCGCCTGAACGCATTGTATCAACCTCTATATCTTCAGGCGGAATAACTATTGCTTTTTCTACATCCGGAATAATTGGTGACACTTCACACGATGCAAAACTTGTCTGACGTTTTCCGTTAGCGTTAAAAGGTGATATTCTGACTAATCTATGCACCCCTTTTTCCGCTTTTGCATAACCATAAGCATATTTGCCAGAAATTTTTATTGTAGCCGATTTTATCCCTGCTTCTTCTCCGTCAGATTTATCTAAAAGTTCAACCTTCCAGCCCTTATTTTCTGCCCATCTGGTGTACATACGAAGAAGCATTTGTGTCCAATCTTGAGCATCAGTCCCGCCTGCTCCGGAGTTTACGGATAAAATAGCATCTGCCTCATCGTATTCTCCGCTTAACATCTTTTGAAAATCAAACTTATCCAGCATTTTTTCAAGTTTTATAAGCCCGTTTTCACCTTCTGTTATCAACTCTTCATCACCTATTTCATAGGCTGTTTTTGCATCTTCAAGTAACTGTTCCCATATCTGAACATTATCAAGGGTTTCTTTTATCTCTCTTGATTTTTGTCCCAGTTCTGATGCAAGTTTTTGGTTTGACCATACCTCAGGGGTTTGCAATTTTTCCTCAACCTCTTTTAGTTCTTTGTTGAGTGCATCAAGGTCAAAGACACTCCTTGTTTTTATCTATACGTTGTTTTAATTCGTTTATATCCATAAAACTATTATATTATAAATATTGTAAATTGTCTTTTAACCCCTCTGCACAGACATAGGCAGTTGACCAGCAGTTTTGCAGATTAAACCCTCCGCAAAAACCGTCAACATCTATCACTTCTCCGCAAAAATATAATCCTTCAACCTCTTTTGACTCCATTGTTTTTGGGTTGATTTTATCCAGAGAAACTCCGCCTGCCGTAACGGTTTCTCCGTCTGCTTTTGTTGATTTTATATTTAAACTGAAATTATGTATTTTATCTAAAATTTTATCTCTTGTTTTTCCGTCTATTCTGTGTGATTTTAATTCAGGGTTGATGTTTAGACATTTTAAAATATACTCTGCAAATCTATTAGGAAGGTAATCCGATAAAATATTTTTTATAAATTTATGGGGGTTATTATTTAGTATCTCCTGAAAATTATCCAAATCAGGTACTAAATCAAAAGATAACGTATATGGGAAACTCTCTCTTGCCTTTACCGAGGAAACCTTATACACAAGCGGGCCTGATATTCCAAAATGGGTGAACAGAATATCCCCGCTCATGCCTGTTTCGTTATTCGTAACATTTTGAACGGAAATCCCCATTAAATCTGATAATTTTTCTTTTGTAACAAGCCCCACAAGAGATGGTTTTGGCTCAATTATGGTAACCCCTATGCGTTTAATCATCTCATAGCCTGCGTGTCCGCCGACAGAAAAGATTAGTTTATCAAAGATATAAGAGTTCATATCTGTCACAACTTTGAACTTATGACCGTTTTTTTCTATCCGAAGTGCTTTTTCTCTTATAAATTTTGCGGCTTTAATATTTTCTAAAAACTTATCCCTGACTTCCTTTGCACTGTTTGAAATCGGAAAAATTCTGCCGTTATCCTGTGAGTATGTTTCTATCCCTAAATTTTCAAATAATTCCAGTGTTTCTGCTGTGGCGAATTTTGAAAAAACAGAAAGTAAAAACTTTTCGCCTCTGGGATAGTTTTTAGCCAACTCTTTAAAATCAAATTCAGAGTTTGCAAGGTTACATCTTCCACCCCCTGTTGCAAGAATAGTTCTTAACGGGGAAGAATAATCAATAAGAGAAACTTTGATATTGTTATTGTTTTCTAAAAAATAGGCGCAACAACATCCGGCAGGCCCGGCCCCGATTATGCCGATATTACATAAATCTTGTGCCATAAAGAACAACCACCTCAGGGTCATCTACTTCGTCATATATGTCGGAAATAGTCTTTTTTAAAACAGGGTGAACGTATGACGGTGCAACCTCTAACATAGGAACAAGCATAAACGCCCTCTGGTGAACACGTGGGTGAGGAATAGTCAGGTCAATTCCGTTTTCGTGTTCATCTATAACTTTATCGTCATAAAACAAAATATCAATATCTATTGTACGGTCATTATAACCTGATTCTTCATCACGTTTTCTGCCGAGTTGCTTCTCTATTCTTTGGCATACTTTTAATAATTCTTCGGGTTGATAAGATGTTGATATGGCAATAACTGCATTAACAAACCAGTTATCAGATTTAAACTGCCAAGGTTCTGTTTCATAAAAAGAAGATGTGCTGACAACCTTAATATTGTCGTCACCTGATAGCAGACTTGTTGCTTGTTGAACAAACCCTACTCTATCACCTAAATTTGAACCTAGTCCCAAATATGCCAATACCATAACCTAATTTTATATCTTTGGTTCATGTTAGTCAAGTTGTAAAGAATGTTTATTTAGGCATTTTTTTAAGTAATTTTAGAGAATCTTGAGCCAACTTTAACTGTTCCTGTAATTGAGCAGTTTTTACACTATCTCTGATATGTTGTTCTCCCATTTTATATGCTTGCTCTGTTGCCTGTTGCATTTTTGAACTATTCCCCGATGATGCAGGAGGAGCGGTTCTTGCTGCAAAAATAAACGCCATCATCCCTAACATCATGATTTGTCCGGGGCGAACTCCACCTAAACAGTATTTTACCCCTTTAATAATCTTTTTGCCTATACTAGCCTTTGCTTTTGGTGTGTTAAATGGAGGTTTCCCTGTCATTGTCTGATTGTTTGATTTTGAGGAAATATTGATAAAATAATCTTTTCCTGCATCTGCTTTTGGATAGACATTTACTGTATTATGAACATTCGTACCCGTATTGCTTGATTGAGTGTATGAATATTCATATTCGTTTGGGGAAAAATTGATGTTGATACCTGTCATAATATGGGGTTCTTTCGTTTAACTAATACACACTTCTCTTACATGAAAAACCATAAAAATAAAAATTGCTATATATTTTTTAATTAATAAGATTTATTAACAAAAATGTATAGCAAATAAGTTCTCTCTAGATATAATAAACACTAAATAAATAAGATACATAAACATCCATTCATAAAGACAGAACAGGATTACGCTTTGTAATCAAGTCCTTTGATTTCTTTTTTAAGTTGTGCCTCTGAATGTTTCTTCCAAGCGGAAGCCATTTGATACATCAACTGTGCCTTTACGTTGTTTGTTTCATTCTTCACATCTTGTTGATGCAAAGCATTAAAATTTGTTTCACCAGCCCCAATATTTCTTATGCTACTCAACATAGCATTATTAGACTGCATCATAGCCAAACCTGCTCTGTGTTGAGCATTTATAGCCTGAAAAGTAGCAATCGCCGAAACTAACATTTAACATCCTTCACTAATAATATTCTACGCAGGTTAATTGTATCATATATTTAAAAGGTTTGCAACTATCGTGCTGTCTTATTCTTAAACATGTTTACAATTAAAATAAAACAATCAGTGTTTTTGCGGGTTTTTGGGTGTTTTTTTGACAATCATTTGTAAATCTTTTTTCATTCTGTCAAAAATTTCATCCCAATCTCCGACAGTTTTTTGTCTGTAAAGTTTTACACTATCGTACCAATCACACTTGTTTAAATCCAAGTGCCATCTCCAGTTGTATAAATATGGCAACAGCACCCAACAAGGCTTATTCATCGCTCCTGCAAGATGTACTAATGAGGTATCGTTACAGATTATTAAATCCATATTTTCTAACGCACCCGCTGTATCTGCAAAATTTGTGACTGTTTTTCCAATATCAACTATGTCATAATCATTTATTATTTCGTTTAAGTCCTCTGCCCCCTCAAACGTCTGAAAGGAATAAAATTTTGTTTCAGGAATATCAAAAAGTTTGATAAAAGATTTTATATCAATTACTCTATCCATCTCATAATGCGTGTTTCCACGCCATTTTATACCTATTTTGAATTTATTGTTATTAAAATATTCATTTTTATATCTTTGTACGATATTTGTATCTGCTTTTAAATAACCTGATTTACCGGTAAACATTCCATTATTCTCATCTAATCCCAAAACATAAGGAACACTCAAAAATGGAATATGATAATCGAATTTCATCTCTTGTTCATTTACAAAATATTTTTGAAATTCTACATCAGGAAAGTTGTATTCCAATAACTCTACAAGCGGGGCTTGTGGTTTAAATATAAGTTTTTTACATCTTTCTTTTAACAAAGGAATATATCTTGAAAACATTAAGACATCGCCAAATCCTGCCTCATAATACGTGTAAAGAGTTTTGTCCGAAATATTTTCCCCTTCCCAAACAGGTGCGGTTCTGACAAGGTTAGGATAAGTCTGCACCTGTGTCATAAGAGCAGACTGCTTACATAACCTGCTTTCAAAAAACGGCAGTCCGTTTTTGTAATCTCTGTTTTTAAAATATGCAAGTCCCGTAAAATATCTGGTTTCCATATCTTCTGGTGTTATCTCCAGTGCCTTGTTGTAGTATTCAACAGATTTTTTTGGCATACCCAGATTGTCATAGATTAACCCTAAATTATAAAAAGTGTCAGGATTGTTTGGGTTTAACTCTCCTGCCCTTTTATAACATTCTATTGCTTTTTCGTTGTTATGAGCGAGTTTGTAGGCTGATGCAAGATTAAACAAGTAATCAAAATTATTCGGCTTAACCTTTAATAATTCTGTGTAAAGTTCAATAGCGTTTTCACTATCCTCCATCTCTAAATAGACTTTTGCTATATTTTCAAAAAAATATGGATTTGGCGTAATCGAAATGGCTTTTTCAATACATTCTTTAGCCTTAGTCAGTCTAAACTTTTGCATATTCACCATGCCTAAAAGATTCCAGACTTCTGCATTTTTGTCATCTTTGCTTAAAATCTCTGTGTAAAGATTTTCAGCCTCATCAAGATTGCCCTCTTTGTGAAAATTAAACGCTGTGTTAAATTGTGTTTTTAAATCTTCTGCCATAAATAAATTATATAAAATATTATTATTGCAGGCAAATTATTAAAAAACAACGACCGAAAATCTCGGTCGTTGCTTTTTCAAAATATTATGTTTATTATTTTACAATATTTATATCATAAGTTCCTGTTACGCCAAAATTTGCGCCATTCCACGTATTATATCCGGCAGAACCTTTAAGTTTTAGATTTTTAACGATTTGTGCTTCGACACCACCTTCGATAGATGCTCCGATAGCACTACCTACTCCTTTTTCATAGTTATATCCCTCTTTTAGTACGTAATAGTTTTCAGCAGGATTTATTTCGCTAAAAGATCTGGTCTTGAACGGATATACACATTCGCCTGTGGAACTATAAGAAAGATTTGCCAAATCACCTTTTGCGTATAAACTTACATTTTTTGAAACAGGTTGTTTTACCCCTGCGGTCAGACCTGCCTGTAAAAGTCCGCTGTGGGTAGGGCAATTCACTGTTTTTTTATTCATAGGGTCTTTTAACATTACAAATTCTTTTGATTTAAAATCATTTGAACCGTAAACCCCAACATTCCATTCTGTTCCGCCTGCTGTTTTGCTGGCATAACCTGCGTCATACCTTCCTATAACTGCATCTTTGCCTGCTGATACCTGCACACCTTGATAAAAAGTTCCATTTTTACCTAATTTAACATCACATCTGATACCACCCGTACCATAGGCAGTCGGTTTAGAATACAATACCGGTAGTTGACCGTATCCGCCACCAAGGTTTGCTTTCAGGCTAAACGCTTTTTCTGTTCCGATTTTCTCTGCTTGTTTTGCCACTGTTTGAGCATTTGTTTTTAACGGTGCCACAGCAAGAGGTAAGGCTACCGCCATTGTTTTTAGAGTTGATTTAATATTCATAACACACCTTTTGGGATAAATAAATTGTTGTCGATATTTTCACCCATAATAAATCTTGTGAAGAAATTAAATTGCCCTATTTTTGTAGAATTGTTTTACAAATATTTACACTGTATCCCTTTAATAACAAGGAATACAGTGTAATTTATGTTGTAAAATATACAATTTATAAATAGTTACTCATTCTGTTGACACATGCTTCAGGTGACTGCAGCCATTCTCTGTATGAAAATCTGCATACCTTGAACCCGCAACGCTCAATAATAGCAAGTTTTCGCATAGGTTTAACACTGCTTTTTACAGTGTCCTGAACCCCGTCACATTCAATTACAAACTTGTTGTTTACGACCAAATCTGCATTTACACCGCCAAGGTCAACCCCGGCTCTTACGTCGTAGTCTAATCCTCGTAATGTTTCTGCTACTTCACGTTCAAATGAGTTTTTATATTTGTTTTCGTCAATCTCGTTATTTACTATTTTTTGATATTTATCTTCGTATTCTTTGATATATGATAAATAACTTCTGAATAACCCGTCCGGTAAGTCGGTAAAGTCTTTTGATACAAAATTTATCATTTTGTTTTTAGCACGTGTAACCGCAACATTAAACAAGTTTGGTTTTTGTAAGAAAGTCAGACTTTGAGGGAAACTGTTGTTTGCAAAAGCCCAGGATATAAGAATAATATCTCTTTCATCTCCTTGGAATGAGTGGGCTGTACCGATAACAATTTGGTGTTTTTCTATCATATAATCTGATATAACTTTCCCCAATGAGATTTTTAATTGTTCAACCTGTGCCCTAAACGGTGATATTATACCGATAGAAACAGGTTCATCAGGGTTTTCTCTTTCATTATCTACAATAATCTCATGAACACGATTTACAAGTGCCTCAATTTCAGGCAGGTTTCTTGTTGCGTCTAAATCAACTTTCCCATCAGGTACTTGGACTATTTCAAGCACTTTTTCATTAGGGTTATTTTGACGCATAACTCTTATTCTGTCCGAATAAAATTCTTTATTAGAAAAATTAATAATCGGAGGCAGGCTTCTAAAATGCTCGTCAAGTAAAACAGGACGCATAGAATAGTAGTTTGCAATATCGAACATTGAGTTTGTTCTAAATCTCCACATAAGTTGATATCTGTCAGCAATCTCGTATTTACTCATAAACGATTGTTCTTTTGCATTTTCAAGGAAAGACAGATGCGGCAACTGTTTATCATCCCCTACAATCACTGCTCTTTTTGCTCTGTAAAGAATTGGGAAGCAACTTGCAATATCGCATTGTGATGCCTCATCGATAATCGCCACATCAAATAACCCCGGTTTCATAGGCAATGAGCCTGATGCTGCATAAGTTGTTACACACCAGCAAGGGAAAGCCTCTAATAGTGGTTTAAAATCTTCTGCCTCAAGTAGTCTGTTTTGAAGGCTTTTCTTACGTTCTATAAGCGATTTTGAGTGGATAAACAGTCTTTGACGTTTAACCTGATCTCTCATTAAACCTTTGAGTGCCTCACGTCTTTTGTTTATAAGAATATCTGTTACAAGTTTCTTTTGTTTTTTCTTTAAAGTTCTTATTTTTTCGGTTATAACGTGAATATTACCTAAAGATTGAATTTCTTCTTCTATATCTTTTGCGTGGCAGACTATTTCTGCCAATTCGATTTCCTCATTTATTCTCATAAGGTTAGCGGAATTAACTTCAAGAAAATCAAGTTGAAGAAGTTTTTTGAGTTTATTGACTCCTGTGTAGTTATTCAGTCCTGCAAAGAAACCTGATTTTTCCATATTCTTTTCAAGTTCACTGCACAAAATTTTAATCTGATTAAGTTCGCTTTTTTTGATTTTTCCTCTGACATATTGAGGTGCACCCGTTAATTTTTTCTTTTCGGCGACTTCTTTTCCAATTTCAGTCCATTCTTTTTCGAGTTTAATAATATTTTCTGCTTTTTTCTCTAAATCTCTTATAGAATCAAGCAAGTCCTCCATATCAGAAACATCAACAAGTACGTTGTTGTCTAAATCTTCGTCAAGGTCAACTTTGTTTGAAAGCAAATCTTGTAGTTGGAAACTCAACTGCTTTTGATAGTTTAATCTGCCCGCACGCAAAGCCAAATAAGGTGCACCAAGCCCGTTAAGTCTGTCTGCGACAACATCAACCGCTTTATCCATACGTGAGGCAACAAGGACAGTTTTCCCGTTTGCAATAAGGTGGGCAACAAGGTTCACAATAGTTTGAGATTTACCTGTCCCCGGAGGCCCGTAAACAGAAACCAGTTTGCTTGTTTCAATATTTTCTATAACACTTGCCTGTGAATCACTCAAAGCAAGAGGGGTTATAGGGTTAAAGTTTTCAAGATTTTTTGGCGGAATAGTTACTGATTTTGCCTGTGTGTATTCTTCGTTTATAACATTCAAAACAGTTTCTCTATATACTCCGCTCGGTTTTTCTGCTATTTGCATAAGTTCGTGCAGAACACCTGCCGTAACAGATGGTCTTTTTGTCAGGATAATCGCACACTGACTTGTTAGTCTTATCCTTTCTATTTTTGATGAAGATTTGTGAGAGGTTGTTTCTTCACTGTCATCAGACGAATCTGTATCGTCATCGTCACTGTTTTCATCAGATTTTGAAGAAGAATCTTTTGTTATGTTGTCTTCGTCAATATCGTCTGTGTGGTCAATAGCGATTTCAATATCAGGGATAACAGAGCGTAAAGTGGTTAAAAATATTTCCATCTTTTCTTCCGTAATAGGAAGGGTTGGAACGACATTCAAAAGCCCCTCAAGTAATTGCTCCATTTCTTCTTCATCACCGTTTTTTTGCATAAGTGATGTGAGTGCCCCTGTATTAAGGGATAAAAATTCATCCGTAAGCATACAGTTGATGTTCACTCCGTTACGTTCCAGTTTACAAGGCATGTACAATAATGGGGTTAAAAACTCGTTTTTCTTTCGGCTTTTTGGGTTTCCGCCTACAAGAAACATGTATCCGTAAATAAGATATTTTTCTTTTTGATTTAGTTCACTTTGAATCATCATTTCGGTAATTTTGCTGTCACTACCGTCTAATCTCAAATATTCAATGTCAGAGGTAAACAATTTGTCGTCCTCTTTTAAAAATATCCACTTGTTATCTCTGTCTGATTTCAGGTTTCTAAAAGTAGAACTTTTAACCTCCTCACGTACACAATCGTGAAGATAGAGTGATAATTTTTTAACAAAACTATTATTAAATGCAGAGTTTATTGCACGTGTTGCTTCTTGTAACATAAATAGAGTACCCCTCTTAAATACTATCTGTAAAAGAAATTATATCACACCAACCCTCATTTGTCAGTAATGTGTTTGGAGGGTAAATTATTGTTTAGTGGCTTTAGCCACTAAACAATAATTTACAGTGACTAG
>CAMHDG010000036.1 GCA_946183815.1 uncultured bacterium
GAGAGGGGCTTTTAACGATTTATATATTTACCCCCGATAAACAATAATTTACCCCACCTTGCTTTCAATCTTATCCAAGATAGAACTAAAGATATCCGAATTATATTTATCAATAATTTTATGAGCGTCAGAGATTAGTTCGTGGACTTTTGCTTTTGCTTTATCCAAGCCATAAAGGGTAACATAGGTAAGTTTGCCTGCCTCTTTGTCTTTTCCGACAGTTTTTCCAAGTTCTTCAAAAGTCGAAATCTCGTCCATAATATCATCGTAAATCTGGAACGCAAGTCCGAATTTTTGACCAAAATCTTCCATCTCTTTTATCTTATCATCACCCGCACCGGCAATAATAGCACCACATTTTAGAGCAAGTTTAAACAAAACTGCTGTCTTATTTGTATGTATAAACTTTAAAGTTTCTTCATCAGAATTATTTAATTTACCTCTGCCCTGTTCAGATTCAATATCTGCCACCTGACCTGCAATAAGTTGATAAGCACCGGCTGATGAAGTGAACTCCCTCAACACTTTCAAAACAACATCCGCAGATAATTCTGATTTATCAATAATAAGTTGAGGGCCAAAACTTAAAAGAGCATCACCTGCAAGCACAGCAATAGCCTCGCCAAAAACCTTATGATTAGATGGTTTTCCCCGTCTGAAATCATCATTATCCATACAAGGCAAATCATCATGGATAAGGCTTTGAGCATGTAACATCTCTATCGCACACGCAGTAGGTACAGCCTTTTCTACCTCTCCGCCCATTATTCTGCAAGCCTCTAAACACATTACGGGTCTTAACCTTTTCCCCGGGAGAGTAACCGTATATTTCATTGATTTGAATATGTTTTCAGGGTACTCAACAGGCATAAATTCGTCTAATTTTTTATCTACCAATTCAATATATTTATTCATCTTCCAATTCCTTATACAAATCTTGTTTTAATGTTCTGCGAGAGCCTTGTCGTTTATTCACACTAATCTTTACTGCTGTTTTATTATGTGTTTGTTTAAAACGTGACTCCGTTTTTTTACCTTGATATTTAATTCTCTCTTTATACTCTTTTGCCTCTTTGACAAATTCAACATAACTCTCATATCGTTCCGGAGCAAATATATCCTCTTTTAACAAAATACACCCATCTTCATGCAAATGCAAACAGTCCTGATATTTACACATATTCAAATATGGTCTGAATTCTCTGAACAACTTTGCAACATCATGAGGCAAAAGGAAATCAAACTTAAGATTACTAAACCCCGGAGTGTCAATAATTCTAATCTCATCTGATACTCTCATAATCTCGCAATGACGGGTTGTATGAGTACCCCTCAAAGTTTTTTCGCTAACATTCTTTGTCCGCAAGTCAAAATCAGGGTTAAGTGAATTAATAAGACTTGATTTTCCAACACCTGACTGCCCGCAAAGAACGGATAATTTGCCCTTCATAATATCTTCAAATTCGTCTAATTCTAACCCCTCTAATGCCGATGTAAACACAATATCATACCCCAGCGGTTCGTAAATGGAAAAAACTTTTTCTATCAAACTGTCATCTGAGGATAAGTCATTTTTGTTAAAACACAGTTTCACTTCTAACCCGTAATATTCTGCAAAAGAAATATATCTGTTAAGTTGTAAAAAGTCTAAATCCGGCTCTTTTACGGCAGATACTATTATTACCTGATCAACATTTGCAACGGCAGGGCGGGGAATATAGTTTTTACGTGGATAAATTGATGTTATATGTCCGTTATCAAATTCTACAAAATCACCAACCAGAATTTTTTGAGCCTGTTTTTTTAAAACTTCTCTTATCTTACATTCAAAAGTGACATCTTCTGAATGTATATAATAAAAATCTGAATGTATTTTATAAACTTGTCCTTTCAATAATCTTCCTTTTATACTTTAATTTTTCCCTTTTAAAACTCGTCATATTGGTAAAAACTAATACATTTAGCCCTTTACCCATTTACCCCCTTTAGCCATTATATTCCGAAACTCTTTCAACAAGTTCCATAATATTTTTTAAAGCATCGGGTTTTGCAAGTTTTGATGATTTTGTTTTTAACTCCTCAATTTTTTGAGGGTTATTATACAAATCTAAAATAATCTTCAACAGAGAGTTTGGATCAGCATCACTGTCTTCAAGATAGATACAAGCATCATTTTCAAGCACAAATTTTGCATTTTTTCTCTGATGATCAGCAGCAGCATAGGGATACGGAATAAGAATAGGTGCAACATCTGATGCAAAAATCTCTGACAAACTCAACGAACCTGCACGTGAGATAACAATATCAGATGCTTTAACAACCGTAATCATATCTTCAAAATACGGTCTTACCATAACATTTTTATCCTTATCAAAATCTTTATATATACTTGTTAAACGGGCAATAACCCCGTCAAAATTTTTAGCACCTGTCTGAAAAATAATCTGAACCCCGTAATCTTTTGATAATTCTTTTATAATCTCCACAAAGGCTCTGTCTATTGATTTTGAACCCTGCGAACCACCCATAACACAAATCAAAGGTTTATCAGATTTGAAACCTAAACTTGCTCTTGCCGTATCCTTATCTAATATTTTAAACTCAGGTCTTAAAGGGTTACCGTTGATATAACAATTTCGGTTTTTAATAAACCTTTTAGCACCTTCAAATGCAAGAGAAACAACCTTTGCTCTTTTTGATAATTTTCTTGTTACTATCCCCGGTTGCATATCGCAATCATGCAACATATAAGGCACTTTTTTATTTATATTTGATGCCATAAGAACAGGAGCAGAAACATATCCGCCTGTACCAAAAATCATATTTGGCTTATATTTTAAAAGATAAAAATAACATTTAACAATAGCGAATATAAGTTGAAATCCCCACGCAATAAATTGGAAACTAAACTTACGTGGCATGCCTGTAATCTTAACAGGCAAGAAGTTATATCCTTTTTTTTGAGCAATGGAATATTCTAAATTATCCGGATTACCGACATAAAACACCTCATATTCAGGGTTTTTAATCAACTCATCAGCAACTGCAATAGCAGGATAGATGTGTCCGCCTGTACCACCGCCTGTAATAAAAAAAGTTTTTTTAGACATTTTATTTTATCCTTATATTCCTTGTTCACCAAAACTTTGAGGTCGCTTAATATGAACTTTTTTCTTTGAGATATTCAACAAGATACCGACCATCCAAAGAGTAATCATAACAGATGAACCGCCATAACTAATGAACGGGAGCGGAACGCCTGTTGCAGGGAGCATAGAACTTGCTACACTCATATTCAGGAATGCCTGAAAACAAATAGAAAAAGTCAATCCTATTGCTAAAAGTTTACCGTACATATCAGGGCATTTTGAAGCAATATCAAACCCACGTTGAAGAACAGTCCAAAAAAGACCAATAATAAAAACACAACCCAGAAATCCTAATTCTTCACCAATAACGGCAAAAATAAAGTCAGTATGTGCTTCAGGTAACCAAGCAAGTTTTTGTTTAGATGCCCCATAACCGCATCCCCAAAGCCCGCCTGACGCAAAGGCGACCATAGACTGAATAATGTTATAACCTGCACCTAACGGATCACTTTCAGGATTTAGCCAAATCAATATACGTTGTAACTGATAAGGTTTTATAAAACCGCTAACACCCATAACTGTTAATAAGAACCCGCCGCCACCAAACAAAGCAAGGAAACTTGTTCCTATAAATCTTGCAGAGCCACCAGCCGCAAGATACATAACAACAGAGGTTGAAAACAAAAGGATAACCATACTTAAGTTCGGTTGTTTCAGAATTAATAACACCATTATGATTATTAAAAGAAAGGTTGACCATTTTTTCTGGTCAAACAAATCTGTATCTTTTGAAAATACTTTTGCCAAAAGCATAACAACCGCAGGTTTAGCAAACTCTGACGGTTGCAGGCTGACAGGACCTATACTTATCCATCTTTGCGCACCGTTAATTATATCACCTGTCATAAGCACCATAACAAGCATGGCAATTACGGCTATTGCAAACATATTCGTACAGCCCAGCAATTTTTTGTAATTCATATTACAGAAAAATCTTAAACCGATATAACCCAAAATAACCCCTACAATCTGAATTAAAGTAAAATGTAAAGGTGATATACCTGCATTTATGCATTTTGGAACACTTGCGGAAAATACCGCCATAATACCTATAATTACCAAAAATAAAACAACGATTGATAACACCCTGTCAGGTGCCGTAACCAATATTTCCTGTTGAGTTACATTTCTCAATCTTCTGTCGTTATCTCTTTGATAATACATAGTCTTTGAATACTTTTCCTCTGTGTTCATAGCCTGTGAACATATCAAAACTTGCACACGCAGGCGATAATAATACTACGTCAGGTTTTAATTCAATAGATTTATCTATTGCTGTTTCCATAGTTTCTTCTTTTATTATATTACTAAAACCATTATTTTTTAAATTTTCTTCAAATCTTTCTGTTGCTTCACCGATTAAAATAACCGTTTTAATATGATTATTAACAGAATTACAAAATTCGGTTAAATCGGTCAATTTATCTCTTCCCCCCGCTATTAAGACAACATTCCGGTTGTTGAACGAATCTATTGCAACAATAGATGCTTCAGGGTTTGTCGCTTTTGAATCATTGTAAAAAGTTATCCCGTTATAATCTCTGACTTTTTCCAATCTGTGTTCAGGTGCTTTAAAACTCATGATTGCAGATTTTAAATTCTCGTTTGTAATCCCGACAAGTTTTGCAATTATTACCCCGCACATAATGTTTTGGTAATTATGATGACCAACAAGTGAACAATCTTTCAGGTCAATAATTTTTTCTTCTTTCCCGTCACGCTTGAAATATATTGCATCATTTTTTATGTAGGAAGAATTATCTGTTTCTTTGTCAAAGAGGAATATTTTACCATTACACTTACCGCTTTGAGCAAATTCTAATAACTTTTCGTCATTCCCATTTAAAATAGAAAATTCAATGTCATCTACCCCAAAGAGTTTTGCTTTTGCATTAAAATAGTTTTCCAGAGATTTATGCCAAGTTATATGGTCAGGCGTAAAATTAGTCCAGCAGGCGATTTTAGACTGTAAATATTTGCTGTGTTCTGCCTGATAAGAACTCATTTCACATACAAAATAATCAGGACTATCCTTCACTAACTCAACAGGAGGTTTCCCTATATTTCCACACGCAGGGGCATTATATTGAGTAGATAATATATGTGAAACAAGAGCAGTCGTAGTGGTTTTGCCATTTGTACCTGTTATGGTGATAAACGGGGTGTCACATTCTAAATAAGCCAAATCAGGCTCTGAAATTATATCAACCCCTTCGTTTTTGAGTTTTAAATATAATTCATTATCAAGCGGGAACGAAGGACTTACAACGGCAACATTTACCCCTGATGTAAACTCTTCAGAGTGTCCGCCAAACTCTATTTTTACACCGAGAGATTTTAACTCTTTAACCTCTTTTTCATCTTCAGGCTTTTGTTCTCTTGCCTCTGTAATGAATACCTGCTGACATTTTCCGCTTAAATATCTCGCAACTGCCTTACCACTCAATGAAAAACCCAAAATTAAAACTTTTTTATTATTCCAATCTATCTTCATAATTTTACACTATCTTCTTATTTTGTTAGGCAAAATATACCCAAACTACAACTGTTTTTGTGGGATTTCACCCAACCTACTATTTTTAATCATTAACGAATTGCCAAAAGTAAAAAGATAAAATCTATTCACTATTCACTACTATTATAAAAGATTAAGACTGAAATGCAATTATGAAAAACAATGTTTACAACAAAACCAAAAACTCCATTGAGGTTTCAGATTTTCGTATCATTTTTAAAAAATTATCTTTTCATTTTAAAATAATAATTACAACGATTTTTGGGTTTATGTTTGAAAAATAGTTATATTTTACGAATAAGATTTTAGAAAATATTTAAAAACTAGCCGATAAACCTAAACAAGCAGACTGCAATTATTCCGCATATCATTGAAAAAATTGCAAAACCTGTAACGATTTGTTTTTCATTAAACCCGCAGAGTTCAAAATGGTGATGTATAGGTGACATTTTAAAAATTCTTTTGCCTGTTGTTTTGAAACTTATAACCTGTAAAATTACAGATAAGGTTTCGATTACAAAAATTCCAGCAAGAATAATCAGGTAAATTTCAAACTTACCCATAACAGCAAGAGCACCGAGCAGTCCGCCTATGGCAAGCGAGCCTGTATCGCCCATAAACACCTGTGCTTTCAGTTTATTATATCTCAAGAACCCAAGCAGAGCACCTGTTACGGCTGAAGCAATTATAGCAAGGTAAGTACAGCCTGTCAGTTTTGCAATTACAGCAGTTGCCAAAAACGCAAACACACCCGTTGAGGCCGCAAGCCCATCCAGTCCGTCTGTTAAGTTATATGCATTAGATGCACCCGTTATTGCACAAACCGCTACTACAGGATATAACCACATAAAATCTACTGAATACTTCCCAAAACTAATATATGTACCGTGGTCATTTGTAACCATTACATACAAAACAGGCAGGACAGCAATTAAAACCTGTCTTAAAAATTTACCTCTGGCACTCAAACCTTTGTTTTCATGACCTTTAATTTTAAGAAAATCGTCCTGAAACCCTGCAAGAGCATAAAATAGAAAAGTTATCAAAACTATCCACGCACTTGTAGAAAACTGTTGTGCCATACAAAGAGTGATAACAGCACCAATAAAAGCAGAAACAATAATGAATACACCGCCTGTTGTAGGTGTCCCTTCTTTTTGTTTATGATTTTCCGGTGCTAAATCTCTTATATACTGACCTATCATTTTTTTCTTTAAAAAATCAATATACGGAATCCCCAGTAACAAGCATAATATCAAGCCCAACAAAAAGGCTACTATCATCATTATCATTTATTGCTCTCCTTTAAATTTTCAAGAATTTCTTCAAACTTCATTGAACGTGAAGCCTTCAAGAATATTGTAGTACCAACTGCAATATTATCAAGAATGTAACGTGCTGCTGACTCATTGTTCTCGAAGTTTTTAGTAAAACATACATTTACCGCATCAGAAATCTCTTTTGCTAATTCTCCGACTGTGAGTATTTGTAAGGTGCAATTTTTTGCACCGATTTTTTTATTGATAAACTCTCCAACCTCTTTGTGATAAACCTTTTCGTTTATCCCAAGTTCACCCATATTTCCTAAAATAACTACAAGATTTGAATACAAGTCCAATACTGTATTCAAGGTTGCCTTCATAGAATCAGGGTTTGCGTTATAACTGTCATTTATCACACTATAACCTGCGATTTTTTCGACCTCCCAACGCTTTTCAATAGGTTTATATTCTGCTAACCCTTTTTTAATAAGAGGGTATTCTATATCCAAAATATGCCCGATATTTATGGCAGCAAGAGAGTTTTCAATATTATAATCACCCTCTATATTTAACTCATAATTTTCGTTTTTATAAACAAAATTTGAATATCCTATTTCCTTTTTCAAAATTTCCACATCATTGATTGAGTAATATATTTTTTCGCCCCCAAAATTGACGGTTGATTTAATCAAAGCGTCATCGTGCGCTATAAACACTCCGTCAGGGTTTTGATGTGAAGTTATTTCACACTTTGCTTTTGCAATATTCTCTCTTGAGCCTAATCGCCCTATATGAGCAGTACCAACATTTGAAATAATAGAGTAATCAGGCTCAACATATTTTGAGATAAGTTCTATCTCACCTAAGCCTCTCATGCCTGCCTCTATAATAAGAACTTGAGTATCTTCATCCATAGAAAAAATCGTCTGACAAAGTCCGATTTCGTTGTTATGATTAAGCGGAGTCCTTATTGTGTTATATTTTTGAGAAACAACAGAATAAACAAGTTCTTTTGTGGTTGTTTTACCGGAACTCCCTGTAATCATTATAACTTTAGGGTTGATTTTATGTCTGTACCGGTTAGCAAGTTTTAGATATGCCTCTTTTGTATCATTTACTTTCAGACCAACAATGTCTTTATCAACAACAAAAGATGTTGGTATATTTACTCCAAAATAGGCAGTTGCACCATTTTCCACTGCTTTATCAATAAATTGTTCTCCGTCAAAGCGTTCGCCTTTTAATGGGATATAAAAATCACCTTTTTTAATAGTGCGGGTATCAGTAGAAAACGAATTAACCTCTCGCTCTAAAATATCTCTTGACAAACCATCAACATTTGCCCCAACCACTCTTGCTATCTCTTTTATCTTCATCATGGTTATATTTTAGCACAAAGGTAAATTATTGTTTAGCGGTTTCACCGCTAAACAATAATTTACATAAACGAGGACAAGAAAACAATTTAGGGTTATAATTATCGAAAAAGGAGAAAGTATGATAAAGAGTTTTATATTCAGTGCATTAGGTACAGCGTTAATCGTGTTAGGAATAGGTTTTTGGGTAAACAACTGGTTTTTACAAGGTTATAACTGGCTATGGCTTGCAATCCCGTCATTTTGGGTATGCTGGCAAGTATTTTCAAGACTGTTTAAAGTGCTTGATATCCTGATAGGAATAGGCATAATCGCCCTCATTGTAATCTTACACAACAACGGTATAAGTTTCCCTCACCTTTAAAATAGGACTTTTTATGGCTAGAAAATTAGTATTTATGAGAGCACATTTTCTTGAATGGTATGTACTGATTGAGTACAACAAACTTTTACGCTCTATGAATAAAGGTGACGAATGTATAATATTTTTTGATAATACAAAAAATGTTATTGATTGTAAGGACAACCACCCAATAAAAATGATTAATTTTAGCGGACTTGACGCAAAATGTCTGTTATATAATGATGCATTACATAAAGAAAGCCACTTACCCCTATATACTGATGACAGGGACAATCAGGACAGTGGGAATTTACTTTGGTTTAACGGAGATTATCCATTTTATTACGTAAGAAATTATTTCCCTGATTTTGATTATTACTGGTGTACTGAATATGACGTATTTTGTAACGGCGATTCATATAAACCTTTTTTTAAACAATACGAAAAAGATGACAGCGATTTTTTAAGTGTTGATTATAAACCTATCGAGACAAAACCGGAAGAACGGTACAACTCTGAATGGGTATATACAAAAGAAGAACACTATTGCAGTTTCTTTCCGGTAATTAGACTATCTGGTAAAGCCGTAGATTTTCTATATGCAAGCAGATTAAGACAGGCTGAAATATTTTCAAAAATCAAACACGATGTAAACCATCGCTGGATATATTGTGAATTATTCGCTCCATCAGAACTAACCAAAAACGGTTTTAAATGTAATGCTATTGATATGAAAACTATACGTTACGAACCAAAATATAATCTTAATATAGAACGTATTTTTGAATACCCTGATTATAAATTATATCATCCTGTAAAATAATAAGAAACTCCGGTAATACCAGAGTTTCTTTATCATATTCTTTAAATATTTACTAAATTATGAACGTACTGATAATTGTTCACCGTTATAAGACAACTTTATATCACCGCCTGCAACTGTTACCTCAAATTCTGTATTAGCATTAAAGCCGTTATTAGCAATCCAATTTGTACCATTGTATTTATCTGTATCATCTTTTGTTAGATTAGAAGCAGATTGATTCCATTTATACAATACCTTACCGTCCTTAACTTGTGAAAACTCAAATGTATATTCATTATGAGAACGATAATCAGTTATTGTAAAGTATTTAGGATAATCGCCAACTGTTTCATCAGCACCTTCAGCATTTCCTGCTTTACCTAATTTAACGGCATCAGTATAATTTTGTGATGTTGTACTTGTAGTTTTTGGAGTACCATTTACATTATCCGCCCATTTCGCACGAGCACCACCATTTTTCTTAAGTGAGTCAACACCTTCATATTCGGATGTTCCTGGTGCTTGATTCTTAACAGTACCTGCTGCGTCACTATTAATTAATGTCTTTAAGTATGCACCCGTAGGAACACCATCCCCTGAACTAACAGCCCCAGCAGGTGAACTTGATGTAGGAGTAGTTGTTGTTGTCGCAGTAGTCGTAGTTGCAGTTGTAGTAGTTGCAGTAGTCGTTGTCGCAGTAGTTGTTGTCGCTGTTGTCGTTGCTGGAGTAGATGTAGTTGCGGTAGATGTAGTTGCTGTTGTAGTAGAAGGTGTTGTTGCAGTAGGTGTAAATGGAGTTACATAACTGTGGGCAAGATCGAATGTTCCGCCATAGTTAC
>CAMHDG010000037.1 GCA_946183815.1 uncultured bacterium
AGTAGTATTATTTTTTTATTCATTTGAATCAATTCCGGTGTAGTACTTGTTGAATTTATTAACAAAATCTTCGTTTGATTGAGAATCTATTGCATCTTTTAATTCTCTTAAATTATGTTGGTTTAAGATGTTTCTGTCGTCATCCGTAAGAACAAGATGGTTTTCTGTCAAAAATACTTCAACAATCTTATCCAGTGGAATAGATAAAAACTTGTCAACAATATTTTTGTCAAAATGAGTGCCTGAATCACCTATTAAAATAGAGATAACTTTTTGGATAGGCATTTTGTCACGATAATGGCGTTTTGATGTTATAGCATCAAATACATCAGCAACCGCAAGTATTCTTCCTCCAAAAGGAATATCTTCCCCTTTAAGATGTCTGTAATATCCTGACCCATCATATTTTTCGTGGTGTGAGCAGGCAATTTCCGTTATCATTTTGAAATCGTCTGACATGTGTATTTTTTCTAATATGTTATGGGTAATCTCTACGTGTTCTTGTATATGCTTGTATTCTTCATCTGTTAGTTTTCCCTCTTTTTGAAGAACGGAATCACGAATCCCGATTTTACCTATATCGTGCAGAGCGGCTGCTTTTTGGATGATTTCAAGTTCTTTTTTATCAAGCCCGTAAGCCTCTGCTATCAGTGTTGCATACATTCTTACACGTGTAGAGTGACCTGCAGTGATTTTGTCACGTGCATCAATAGACGCTGCAAGAGTACTTATGAAACTGTCAAAAACTATTCTTTGTTCTTCTAACAATTCCTGCTGACGTGCAAATAGTTTAGCGTTTTCTAATGAGATACCTGCACTTGAACCGATTGAGATAAGTATATCTTCATCTTCTTGGGTAAAGTATCCGCCAAATTTGTTGAGTATTTGAAATACACCTATTATCTCTTGTTCTATGTTTCTGATTGGCATACAAAGAATGGTTTTTGTTGTATAACCTGTTTTGAGGTCAACCTCTTTGTTAAATCTGTCGTCAGAGTAGGCATCTTTTATGTTTACAATCTCGCCTGTTCTGAACACAGAGCCTGCAATACCCTGCGATGCATTAAATCTTAATTCCTGACTGCCTAGTCCTAACGCAACTTTTGACCAGAGTTCATCAGTTTCTTTGTCATAAAGAAAAACTGTACAACGGTCTGCCTGAACTGCATTACGTGCTTCCTCCGCAATAGTTTGCATAAGTTTGTCTATATCTTTTTCCGCTGCAACTGCCTGCCCTATTTTTACCAGTGCTACAAGCGGGTCATTTTTTACTGACGATAAATATAAACTGCTGTTTCTTATCGGCTTAAACAAATCTTCCAAATCATTTAAAAACTTTTCAAGTTCAGGGTTGTTTTTGCATTTGCCCCTTGCATTGTTGTAATGGAGCATATAGAGGTTGTTGTTCTTTTCACAGAAATTAACATAACCTAAAATAAAATTGTATAAAATATCTTCGTAATCGTTTTTGTTTTTTGACAATATAAATTCTGCATCTCTAAAATATCTTAAAGCGGTATTAAAATCACCTTTTAAGTAGGATAGTAACCCATTAAAGCAGTTGAGGGCAGACATCCCGTTTTCTTTTATGTCAGAGCCTTCAAGTGTTTTATGAAACGCTTCTTCCGAATCTGTCAGGGCTTTTAGTATATTAAGTATCTCATTTCCTGTTAATTCTGTAATCATTTTTCCTCTGTACTCATAGTTATAACTATTTATAATGATACTCTATTTACCCTAATTTATCAATATGTTTACAAATATTGACAGTGATTTTTAATAAGTTTTTAAAAATAAATCTGAAGAAAATTAAGATTAAAATTCCCCACCATTTACAGTATTCTAACATTCTGAATAAAATGATAAAATTGTTATGTTTACTCAATATAAAGGAAAAAATATGTCATTATCAGTTTGGTTAATTTCAGCAGGTGTAATTGGTGTTTGTGGGTTTATATTTAAAAAAACAGTTTCTAATGATGCACAAAATGATTTTAGGTTAAGAGATATCTTAACTACTGATAGTCCTTATGAAGAAGAAATTCAAGAAGAAGTCAGTGTTTCGCCAAAAAAGGATATATCAAAACCAAAATTCTTTAATGAATTGAAAAAAGATGATATGCAACAGGAAACTGTGGCGACAAAGACTCTTTATGATGAACCTGAACAAGAGCAAAAAATGAATTATTCTTATTCTACAAACACGTATTCTACAAGTACTCACTCTGATAATGAAACAAAAACAACAAATGAAAAAAATACTTATGAATACGATAATGAACCTGTTTATTATGAAAAAATTAACGATGATGCGTGTGAACCTGATTACAAACCTGATGATGACTTTGATGAAGAATATCAGTCAACAGCGTATCAAAAAGACTATAACGATTTTGTGGAAGATGAACCCCAACCATCTCATACAAAATATCAAGAGCCAAAAGTTGTAAAAAAATCACCTTTGCTTAATTTGTTTGGTTTTGTGAAAACCTTCTGGAGAGGAATTACCTTTTCATTAGGTGCTTTGATTTGTTTGTATGCTTTTTATGGTGTTGTGGCTCAGGCACAAACATCAAATGATGCTCTGTTGTATTCAATATGGCTTCTGATAGGTGTGATATTAATAAAATAAGTCAAAATTAGCAATTTTTTATCCGTTAGATACTTTATATACATGTAAAACTAAAGTGTAGGTGTATATTTATGTATTCAATTAGTGGTAATTTGGCGAAAATAGATGGCAGGCATGGTAAATATGATGGTAAGGTGAATGATGTAGATGTCAGATACGGCAGGAATGCTAATGACAACTATAAAACCTATATTCAGGATATTGGTAACCATTCAAAGCAAGTGCCATTACAGTTTGAATACAGATATATGCCTGATGGAAAGTTTAACAAGTTTGCCCTGCTAGGTAGTGCTTATGAAGAATTAGGTCAGAAAACAAAGGTTAAAACAGAAACTCTGAACAAACAGTTGGAAATGAGCGGAATGAATGATTATAGTGCAAACGGGCTTGATATAAATCAAGACGGATATGTTGATGTTGGAGAATATGCAACTTCTACCCTTGCTCAAGATATATTGAGTTCTTCTGATGGTTATAATATAAATCCAACTAAAGTTGATGGTGTTATAACCCCAAAAGGCGAAGAAAAAGCGTTTGCTCTTAATAATAAGCATATAGAAGGTCAGGCAAGAGAACTGTATGGTAAGTTATACCAAGATTTTGGGCTTGAGGGGGCAACAAAAGAATTTGTTGCTGACAATAATAATTTAGTTAAATAAAACTCTTGAAAATAAATGATGTGTAGAAATGAGGTGTGGGTATCCCGCCTCGTTTTTTGTTTATGAAAATGTTATTTTACGTTAATAACATCAACCCCAGCAAATTCAGAAACAGGTTCGGTGTTCCCTTTTGCGTATTCACGTGCGACAAGTGCCCCGACAACTGCTTCCAGTGCGCCCGCAGGCATCATATTAGTCGGGATATCGACAAAATTGTATTCGTTTTTAAGTATGTTTTGAAGAAACTTGCAGTCAGCAGGTGAGCGTTGCTTAAAGTTTGAATAGAGATTGAGTTTTAATCTTGATAAATAAAGGTCAAATCGCTTTATATCAATACCTTTTTCAATTAATCTGTTAATGCAGTCGCATCCTCTGTATGAAAAACGGTCAAGCCAGTCCTCAAGGTTGAGAAACCCTTTATGTGTTGTAACCATCTGGTAAGGTTTTGAGAGAATACGCCATTTCCCCGTCATAAGAGTGTTATCCCAAGGTAGTGATACGCATATTTTAGATTGTTTTAGTGATGCAAAATTGTCAAAGAAGAATTGAACATCACTCATCGAAAATAATTTGTCAACAAGTATAAGTTTGTTATATTCATCAAGTACAACTACCCCTGTTTCAATGGTAGATGATGGAGAAAGTGACATTCCAATGTAGTATTCCGCCATATTTTTTCCTCTCTTACGCTTATTATACAGGAGGGGTAAATAATAAGCAAATGATTAGGGTCATTATAGTGAAAAGTGGAAACGAAATAAAAACCATTCACTAAAAGAAATGTTTGGGATAATTGCACGATGGTTATAAATTTGTGTATAATAACCCATTTAATTATAACTGACTAATACGTCATTTTAGGACGTGGTTGCGTTTGGTCAGGATAATTTTAGGTTTATAACTGAAGCCTTATTAGTGGAAGATGTTTAATATAACACTAGAATTGACGGATGTGAAACATTGTGTTCATATCGTTAGTCTTTTGAAGATTTTTCTTTTGTTTTGTGTTAAAAGAACTTTCGCCTGACTGCCATAATCTGTTTTTAGAGATTTCTGTGTCACGAATGTGTGTGTAATAGTCCTCCAGTTTTTGATCCTGATATTGTTTAGATTGGTTTATCATTTCGTTAAATTCAACTCTGCGTTGATACCAATAGTTTTCTTCTTTGTTGTATTTAGTTGGCTGTGCGTTTAAATAGGTACTCGGACAAAATTCGTTCCATTGAGGAGGTGTAACCTCTTTTGCAAATGTCATTCCTGAAAATATTACTGTTAGTGCAATTACACAAATTATTTTTTTCATGGCTAACCTCCGTTTTTTCTTTTCATTATATCACAAGTGAATATTTAGTATCTGAATTTTATATGGCTTTACGCATAATAATTTATTATCCCCTTATTCTACCATTGCATGATATTGTGAAATATGGTACGATTTATTCAAGTATCGTGAAATTATTCACGCATAGTAAAATATCCGATAATGGTCACAGTTTAATCAAAACTTAAGTTATGTATTATTCAAAATGAAAATTAACATAAGGAGAATATAATGCCAAAAAACCGTAACACAAAAATCGCAAAGTTGGAAAAAACGCTTGCGATGAGTACATCTGTCGATTCTGCGGAATCACTAGAGTTGCTAATTCAAAGAGCGCAAAAAGCGCAACGTATTTATTCAACCTATACTCAAGAGCAGGTTGATAAAATATTTAAAGCCGCTGCGGCTGCCGCAAATAAGGCTCGTATCCCGCTTGCTCGTATGGCTGTTGAGGAAACAGGCATGGGGGTTTTAGAAGATAAAATTATTAAAAATCATTTTGCGTCTGAATACATATTTAACAAGCATAAAAACGCTAAAACATGCGGTATTATTAAAGAAGATAAGGTAAACGGTACAAAAATTGTTGCAGAACCGCTCGGTATAATTGCGGGTATAATTCCTACAACTAACCCAACATCTACTGCTATTTTTAAATCGCTGATAGCACTTAAAACACGTAATGCAATTATTTTTTCACCACATCCACGTGCTACAAAATCTACTATCGCTGCCGCTAAACTTGTGCTTGACGCTGCAGTGAAAGCAGGTGCACCCGAAGATATTATAGGTTGGATAGATGTTCCGTCAATCGAACTTTCAGGACAACTTATGCATCATAAAGATATAGCCTGCATACTCGCAACAGGCGGGCCAGGGATGGTTAAAGCAGCATATTCTTCAGGTAATCCTGCGTTGGGTGTTGGACCGGGGAATGTGTCTGCCGTTATTGACGAAACTGCAGATATAAAAACTGCCGTTTCTTCAATTCTTATGTCCAAAACTTTTGATAATGGTATGATTTGTGCATCAGAACAGTCTGTTATGGTCTGTAAAGAGGTGTATAATGATGTACGTAAAGAATTTGCGTACAGAGGGGCATACATACTTAATGCAAAAGAAACTCAAATGTTAAAAGATTTGCCGTTGATTGACCCAAATCGTGGTACTGCTAACCCTAAAATCGTGGGTCAGTCCGCTCATACTATTGCTAAAATGGCAGGTTTTGATGTGCCTGAATATACAAAAGTGCTTATAGTCGAAAGACCAAAAGTTGACTGGAACGATCCGTTTTCAAGAGAAAAACTTTCACCGGTCCTTGCTATGTATAAGGTAAAAGATTATAATGAGGCTGCAAATTCCGCCTATGAATTAGTGAGCAAGGGAGGGGCAGGGCATACAGCCGTATTATATACCGATGCAAGAAAAGAGGATAGAATTAATGATTACTCGATAAAGATGCCTGCTTGTCGTATTTTGATAAACCAACCGTCTTCTCAGGGTGGTATCGGTGATTTATACAATTTCCGTCTTGAGCCGTCTATGACTCTCGGATGCGGTTCGTGGGGCGGTAATGCCGTATCAGGTAATGTTGGCGTTGAACATTTGCTTAACTATAAAACAGTGACTGAAAGGAGAGAGAATATGCTTTGGTTTAAAGTTCCGCCTAAGGTTTATTTTAAACGGGGTGCGGTTGATTTGGCGTTAAGAGTGCTTAACGATAAAAAACGTGCCTTTATTGTTACGGATAGTTTCTTGTTTAATTCAGGTGCAGTCGATAAAATAACAACAGTGTTACACGATATAGGTATAGAATATCAACTCTTCTTTGATGTAAAACCTGACCCGACTTTATCAACAATTAATCAGGCTCTCGCTCAATTAAGACCGTTTGAACCTGATGTTATTATTGCACTCGGCGGCGGTTCACCTATGGATGCCGCAAAGATTATGTGGCTTATGTACGAACAGCCTGATGTAGATTTTGAAGATTTATCAATGAGGTTTATGGACATAAGAAAACGTATCTATCAAATTCCTGATTTAGGCAAAAAAGCAACAATGGTTTGTATCCCTACTACATCAGGTACAGGTTCTGAAGTTACACCGTTCTCTATTATTACTGACGATGAAACTCACGTAAAATATGCTATTGCTGACTATGCTCTCACACCTAATATTGCAATTATTGACCCTAACTTTGTTGACGGTATGCCTAAAGGTTTGACTGCCGCTTCCGGTATTGATGCTTTGGTTCACGCAACAGAGGCTTATGTTTCCTGTATGGCAACAAACTTTACTAACTCTAACGCTTTAGAGGCTGTGAAACTTATATTTAGATATTTCAGACGTTCGTATAACGAAGGTGCTAATGATCCGCTGGCAAGAGAAAAAATGCACTATGCGGCAACTATTGCAGGCATGGCGTTTGCAAACTCATTCCTTGGGTTATGTCACTCTATGGCTCACAAGTTAGGGGCTGCGTTTAGTGTACCTCACGGTGTTGCTAACGCACTGTTATTTAGGCAGGTTATTAAGTATAATGCTGTGGACTGCCCTCACAAACAGGCTATCTTCCCTCAATACAAGTTCCCTAACGCTAAAACTAAATACGGTCAAATAGCCGATGAGTTAGGTTTAGGCGGTAAGAATGATGATGAAAAGGTAGAATTATACTTAAAAGAAATAGAAAAACTTATGAAGGATGTTAATCTTCCAATGTCAATAAAAGAGTTTGGTATTCCTAAAAAAGCGTTCTATGACAAGTTAGACGAGTTAGTAGAACTTGCATTTGACGATCAATGCACAGGGGCTAACCCTGCGTATCCGTTGATGGAGGATATTAAACAAATCTATATCGATGCCTATGACGGTGTCGTTAGAGATTATTATAAGGTTTAATTTTTAATCTTTTGGGGGAATTATTTCCCCCATTTTATTTTGTGATTGATAAAAATATTTGTTTTGTTTTTTGTGGTAATAATGAATATGATAGGAAGATGAAATCTTCCTTAATCTCTCCGATGGAGAGAGAAAAATTTCAATGCTCGGTGACATTTTTTTGAGCATTAGAAATTTGAGAGAGGGGCTTGGAGATGAGAGGGGGAAAGAGGTATGGCTCGGGTATATAAAAATAGCCCCTGCTATCCCGAGTTCACAACAACAGTAAAAGTTCTACATCGAAAAGTTCAAACTCGTGATTTTATGATATTTTTTATGCTTATAAAATCACTCAAACAATGAACTTTATTGAGTAGAACTTAACTGTTTTGGAACTCTCCTTTAAAGGTGCTATTTTTATATACCCGAACCCTACTGCGTACGATTGACGCTTTATTAATCGTACTTGTTTTGAGAGAAAAATAGGGGTCAGATTCTAATTTAACGATTTAGAAAATAATCTACAAACTATTTACAGACTCCTTAGTCACTTAATCACTCAGTCACCTAGTCACTTCCTATAATATTCATTATGTTAATAATTTCCCCATTTTTTGACCGATATTGTAGGCATCACGTTCTTCAAGGGTGTTCATATAGCCTTCGTGGTCTGCTTCCGAGGAGATATAGTTTTTACCTTCGTTTAGCAGTTGGAGTGCAAACGGGCGGTCTTTTTCAGGTATATTATTTAAAGACGGGTTATCAATTTTCATATACTGTTTTATTCCCTCAATGTTGTCTTTTATATAATTTGGGGTCATTACACGTTTGATAAATTCTTCATCTTTTCCTTTTGATTTTAACTGACTTATTAAAATATTTCTGACATACTGTTCAGGGTTTGCGTTAAACCCTAAATATACCTGTTTCATGTGTCGCATTTCGTGGTGAATACTGTCCGCCGCTTTATCTCTTGTTTGAGTTTTGGTAATTTCTATAAACCCGCATAATGAGTTTGTGTTCCCGAGAATTTGATAGTTACCATGAATTTTACCTTCATTCAGGTATAAATCAATATCAGCATTTTCAAACCCAAAATTGCGTTTTGCCTCTTTAAACATTGCTTTCAGATATTCTTCCTTATCTGGAATTTTCTTTATCTCTTTGTATCGTTCGAGCATCTCAATAGTTTCTTCTCTCGAAATATCGTCACGCATAAATGTTTCCTGAAAAGTTTGTTGTGCCTTATCAATTTGGCTTTCACGATACTGTTTTGCCGATAGGACAGAACTTGCCGCAAGCAGACTTAAGCCGGCAAGCGCAATGGCTAACTTCCCCTTGCCGTTAAAGTTTGGTGGAGTATGTGGGATTTTTGGAGGTTCATGTACTTTGGGCGGTGTTAAAACACTTCGGTTTACGGTGTTCCTGAACCCGTTTAAAAAATAACTGTCTGACACACTATTTCCTTATAACTTTATATATTAATAAAGTTATTTTTTAAGAAAAAATTGCCACTCATATCTTAACCAAAACAGTCAGGGTAATATTTTTCTGCATTTACCCATTTACCCCTACCCCTGTCCTTCAACTTTCATTTTGTGATGGTTTGGCTTTGTGGTCATATTCCCGAAGTTACTTGAGTTTTTACGCACCTCATTAAATTTTCCTTTGTCGATAGAACTAATCGTATCAAAGAAGGTTGGTGTGCCAATGGTTTTAGAGATATTAAAATGGATAACATTTGCTCTGTTGAGGTAGTTTGTGAGCATATCGTATCTTTCGTCTGCTTCACCGTAAGGCATTTGCATTGTTACAAGTTCGTCAACATTTTTGTTCAGTGTTTCAAGTTTATTGAGTGCTATTTTTATATCTCTGCCTGAATTGTATTTTTTCGATACTTTTGGCAGTATTTTTTCTGATACAAAATTAACACAACTATCAACAATATTTGTTATTATAGTCGGTTTTTTTGAGAATACAGATGTTATCCCGTCAGAGAGTTTTGCTGTCACATCTTGTTCCCCGTAACTTGTGCTTAATTCCCTTAATTTTTCCTGCATTGAGTGTTTTCTCATTACAAGTATATCGGCTTTGGTTGTGTCGTTAATCGCTCTTGCCTGTTCTATCTCTTTATCAATTCCTGCAATACCCTCTTCTAACTTGCTTATCTGATATTCTGTTTTGAATACTTCATCGTCAATGTTTTGATAGGCTTCATTTATAAGTATTGTGGAATCAAGTGCATTTAGTCTGGCATGACCTGATGAGTCCTCTGCCGGTAAAGTCAGTTGCTCTTGCGTGCCGTTTGGATTTGTTTGCACCTGATGTTGCCCCTGATATGGATTGTTGAGCACGTTTTGTTGTTGGTTGATTTGTAACGGAGAATTGCCTCCCGAGTGATTATGCTCGGCAGGGTTGTATTTTCCTATGTTGATGTTGTAAAAATTATTCGTCATTCTCCGAAAAAAATATATAGTACTACACCTTATTAATACCATCTTTTCCTTGTGATATAAACGATTTTCGTAAAATTTCGGCTAAATAATGGAGGGTAAATTATTGTTTAGCGGGGGTAAATATATAAATCGTTAAAAGCCCCTCTCCT
>CAMHDG010000038.1 GCA_946183815.1 uncultured bacterium
AATGGAAAATTGAAAATGGAAAATTTCTTTGTCGGCGAAGCCGACAGTATAAATTTATTAAACTAATAAATAATAAATGTTAAATATTCATTGTGCGCAGCACAATAAAATAATTTTCCATTTTCCATTTTCAATTTTCCATTTAAAAAGTATTAAATATAACAAATAATAGGAGAAATAAAAATGGCAAAGAAAATAGTTTTTGAAGAAGAAGCAAGAAAGGCTCTTCTACGTGGTATTGATGCAGTTGCTGACGCCGTAAAAGTAACATTAGGACCAAAAGGCAGAAATGTTATTTTACAAAAGAAGTTTGGTTCACCTCAAATTGTTAATGATGGTGTTACTATCGCTAAAGAAATTGAACTTGCTGATGGGTTAGAAAATTCAGGGGCTCAATTATTGAGAGAAGTTTCATCAAAGACAAACGATGTCGCTGGTGACGGTACTACTACCGCATCAGTTCTTGCTCAAGCAATCGTTAGAGAAGGTTTGAAAAACTTAACGGCAGGTGCAAACCCTATGTCTATGAAACGTGGTATAGATAAGGCTGTTGAACTTGCAGTTGAAAAAATTAAATCTTGCTCTAAATCAGTTGATACTAAAGAAGGTATCGCTCAAGTTGCTACAATTTCTGCGGGTAACAACGCAGAAATCGGGAACTTAATCGCTGAAGCAATGGATAGAGTTGGTCACGATGGTGTCATCACTGTTGAAGAAAGTAAATCTTTCGGTACTAACCTGAAGGTTGTTGAAGGTATGCAATTCGATAAAGGTTATATCTCACCATATTTTGTTACTGATGCCGAAAGAATGGAAGCAGTTTTAGAAGATGCGTATGTTCTTTGTGTTAACAAGAAAATTAACTTAATCTCTGATTTAGTTCCTGTTCTTGAACAAGTCGCTCGTGACGGTCGTTCATTATTGTTAATCGCTGAAGATGTTGAAGGGGAAGCACTTGCAACATTAGTTGTAAACACAATGAGAAAAGTCTTGAGAGCAGTTGCAGTTAAAGCCCCTGGTTTTGGCGACAGAAGAAAAGCAATGCTTGAAGATATCGCTATCCTTACAGGCGGTCAAATGTTCACTGAAGAACTTGGTATTAAATTAGAAAATATTACAACAGATATGATGGGTAAGGCAAAACGTGTTACTGTTACTAAAGACGAAACAACAATCGTTGTTGGTAACGAAACAAAAGATGCCGTTGCTAAACAAATCAGTTTAATCAAGAGCCAAATGGCTATTTCTGACAGTGAATACGATAAAGAAAAAATGCAGGAAAGAATCGCTAAATTATCAGGCGGTGTTGCTGTAATCGAAGTCGGTGCGGCAACTGAGGTTGAACTTAAAGAAAGAAAATTGAGAATTGAAGATGCTCTTAACGCAACAAGAGCCGCTAATGAAGAAGGTATTGTTCCGGGTGGTGGCGTAATGCTTATCAGAGTTCAACAATATCTTGAAGAAAAATTAGCAGGTCTGACTTTCGATTCTGACGATGAAAAGAGCGGTTACAAAATCTTGATGGCTGCTTTGGATATGCCTTTAAGAGCAATCGCTTACAACGCAGGTGCTAAATCTGATGTTGTTGTTGATAATGTAAGAAGCGGTAAAGATGCTTACGGTTACGATGCTTTAATGTATAAATATACAGATATGTTTGAAGCAGGTATCGTTGACCCTGCTAAAGTTACACGTTCAGCACTGGAAAATGCTGCATCTATTGCTTCTATGTTATTAACAACTGAAGCAGCAGTTGTAGATATCCCTGAAGAAAAGGCTGCAACACCTGATATGTCCGCTATGGCAGGCATGGGTGGTATGGGCGGTATGATGTAATCGCAACATATAACTAAACTTTTAAAAAGAGATGGGAATTTATTTTCTCATCTCTTTTTTAGTAGCAAAAAATTTTTTCAGGGGTGTTCTATAATTAAATAACTTTAACAAGAGAATATTAATGAAAGTATCATCTGTCATAAATCAGTATAATATCAGGTATAACAGTAGTTCAAAAGTTCAGACTCCGTCTGTATCTGCTAATAATTACGAAAAAAAATATCCGCAATATAGTGAATATCCTAATAATATTATGTTTACAGGTTTGTTTAGCCGTAAAAACAATAATAACGTAATATCTGATGATTTTGGAATGAATGGAAATGATTATACCATATCTTTTAAAATGGCTGATATAATTCATAGGCTTGATAATACATCCATCCTTGTTATTGGACGTCAAAATGGAATTTGGACAAAAGGTGCTGTTAAAGGTCAATTAACAAGCGAAAAATCAATTTTTCCAAATTCAAAGGATATAAAAGATATTTATTTTATTAATTATGATGCTACTGAACCGACAATAATTTTTAAAAAAGATAAAGACAAATTTTTGATTTACGGTGGTAGTGCAAACCTTACAAATCCAAGTAGCCATACAAAATCAAATAAAAACGATGATTTTTGGAAATATGACCTTGAAACAACCGCAACTTTTGGAGATGTCATAGAAACAAAGGGTAAACTAAAACTTAAATTTATGAACTTACATGGTGAGTCTAATATCCCTATGTATGACGCTAAATATCCTGTCGAGTCGTTTCTGTCCGATTCACGAACACTTCAGGGTGGACTTGTTTTAAATAGAATGGAAGGTATTGAAGATTCAAATGATGAAATTGAGTCTGATTCCGAGTACGGTCAATCTATCCCATTTAGAACCTTTGACGATGTCGCAGGCATGGGTGAAACTATAAGTTTTATGAAAAAGAAACTACTCTATCCGATTATTTATCCTAACGCATTTAAAGATGATAAAAACCACGGAATTATTTTATATGGACCTTCCGGCACAGGCAAAACACTACTTGCTCTTGCAACTGTTGGGGAAGCAAAAAGACGTAAAGATGTTGACGTTCATCTTGTTAAAATCAATTCAAGAGATTTAGAAAAGAAATATGTAGGTGAATCAGAAGCGGCTTGGAGAGATGTTTTTAATGATTTAGAAGAAAACCAGCCTGCAATATTGATGATAGATGAAATTGATGCACTTATGGGTGATAGAAACGGTTATGCCGAAACTACTAATAATTCTTCTACATCAACCGTAGCACAACTTCTTCAATCAATCGATAATCTTGAAAAAACTAACGCAAGGGTTTGGATAATCGGAACAACAAACAGACCTAATGCCATTGACCCTGCAATTAAAAGAAGTGGGCGTTTGGGTGATATGATTGAGATTAAACGACCTGATGAACATGCCTGCAAAGAAATATTAGATTTGTATATCAAAGATAAAAATGTAAGTGAAGAGTTTGACAGAGATAAATTTGCAAAAGAATGTTATAAACTTGAATATACGGGTGCTGATATTTCGCAAATAGTTTCTGAATCAAGGAACGCGATGTACGAGCGTTGCGGAATTTTTGAAAAAATGGATAACGGAACTTTTAAAGATAGTGACCTTAAAGGGCTGGTTTATACTCAGGAAGATTTTTACAGTGCACTGGAAAAACAGCAAATAAATAAAAATATCAAAAAGAAAATAGGGTTCACAAAGTAAGCAAAGTAAATCGAATAAAAGAGAATAATTTGCTATTGCAATTTTGCGAAAAAAAGAGTAATATACTTTAACTACTATTTCAACTTTGTGGTTGATTGATTATTTCTGATTAGGGGTAAAATTAGTGTTAGGCAGGTATAAATTATGACAACATACGAAGAATTGATAGAAAAAGCAAAAGAAGCATCAAAGAATGCATACGCACCATATTCTGATTTCAGAGTCGGAGCGTGTGTGCTGACTGACAAGGGTAATCTTTATCAGGGCTGTAATTTCGAGAATGCAAGTTACGGCTTATCAATCTGTGCGGAACGTAACGCAATAGGTTCGGCTATTGCTAATGGTGAAACAAAAATAAAAGCCATTGCCATCTATTCGCCTAATATGTATAATTGTACCCCTTGCGGTGCTTGTCGTCAGGTTATTAATGAGTTTAAAACCGATGAAACTGTTGTCGTTACTGTTGCAGGTGATAAAATTATTACTAATACGATAGAAGAATTATTACCCGGAGGCTTTGCTCTATAAAATGTATATTTTAGAATGTATTTTAAGGTATTTCTTCCCCAAAAAATTAAATTCCGAATACGATTACAACCCCCTTAACCAAGATATTTCAGAGGATGATGAGAATTGTTCTCATGAATTCATGCCAGTTGATTCAACAGGCGAAACTCTTGCTTGTATTAAGTGCGGGTTTATAGTACAAAGAAAAGGTAATACTATAATTGAGGATAAATAATTATGGTTTCGTTTAATGATTTTGTAGAGAGAATTCAGTCGCATAAAGTTACGGATATACTTATCTTTTTATGTTTTGCTTTGATTATGACTCTTATCGTGTCTTCTCAAAATTTCTTTTTTCAAAGAGTTATTGAAAATGGTATAAGCAAAAGGGATATTATTGCCCAAAAAACTATTACCGTTATAGATACAAAAAGAACCGAGCAGCATAGACAAGAGGTAGTTCAGAATATTGAACCTATCCTTATCCCTGCAGAAGACGAGTTTATTAAAGTAAACTTGGATACTTTGCAAACATCTATTAAACAAATTCGTCAAAAGGATGTTAGCGATTTGACTAAAAAAGATGAGTTAGGTCTGCTTTTTGATATATCCTCTAAAGATAAAAAAGCATATTTGGCTAACTATCTTCTTATAACAAGTGATTCTGAACTACAAAAAATATTTGATAAGGCAAAGATAACTCTTGTTAAAGTTTTAAATGTCGGGATAACAGAGAGCAGTTACGAAAACGGAAAACTGGATAAAATTATCCAAAGAAATATCCCGGTTAATACTCCACGTAATCAGATTACAGTTATAACGGCACTATTAAAAGAAATTATAACCCCTAATCTTGTAGTTGACGATTTAGCAACAGAAATTGCAAAAAAGAATGCTCAAAACTCTGTAAAACCTTATGAGGTAGTATTCCATCAGGGTGATAAAATCGTTTTTGAGGGTGAACCGGTCACAAAACTCAAAAAAGACGCTTTGAGAGAGGCAGGATATAATGTACTCGAAATAAATTTTTGGGGTATATTTGGTATGTTTATCCTTATTCTCTTATCAATATTTATCTTTTTACAATATGAAAAGAATTTTGAAAAAATATATTACGAATCTCACCACCTTACAATTATAGGGTTTATGGCGATATTTATTGCCGTAATAGCAGTGTTGATACCAACCGGATTCTCCCCTTATATATTACCGTTCCCTGCGTTTATGATTATTCTTTCTGTGTTTACAAATGCACGTATAGCACTTTGTGCTTCTATGTTGGAACTGGCTATTCTTACAATAGGTCTGCATTATGGCATTGAGTTTGTCGCTTCATTTATGATTTTGAACACTCTATCCATGATTGCTATATCAAAAATAAAGTTCTCAAAACGGTTTGACCTTATCATTACCGGTTTGAAAATATCATTAGCAGGGGTTGCCATTGTCGCCTCTGTTTATATGCTTGAAAAATTCTTAATAGATGTGGATAATTTTCTTATCTTAAGAGATTTATTGCTAATCTTTTTGAACGGGTTATTGAGCGGAATAATAGCCTTAGGAACACTTCCTATTCTTGAAAGTTCCTTTGGAATAATTACCCCGTACGGGTTAGCGGAACTTGCTGACCATAATCAACCGTTATTAAAAAGGTTGCAATTTGAAGCCCCGGGAACATATCACCACAGCCTTTTGGTTTCTAATCTTGCTGAAGCAGCAGCAGAGGCTATTGGGGCTAATCCTATTTTGGCTAGAGTCGGTTCTTTTTACCACGATATCGGTAAACTCAAAAGACCGTTATTCTTTGTCGAAAACCAGTCTTATTTCGGTATTGAAAACCCGCATACTAAACTTAACCCAAGATTAAGTAAAATGGTTATTACCGCTCACCCTAAAGACGGGGTTGAAATAGCAAAGGAAAATCACCTGCCGTCTATCATTTATAACTTTATTCTTCAGCATCATGGAGAAGGGCTTGCAAGTTATTTTTATAATCAGGCTGTTGCTGAAGAAGGTATTGAAAACGTAAAAGAAGAACAGTTTAGATACACAGGTCCTAAACCTAATATGAAAGAAACTGCTATTCTTATGATAGCAGATGCTGTTGAATCTGCTGTCCGTTCTCTTAAAACTCCGTCTAATGAAGAAATTGAACAAATTATTGATAAGATTATAAAAGAACGACTCAATGACGGTCAGTTCTCTGACTGTCCGCTTACCCTTAAAGATTTAAAAGTTATTGCAACTACTTTTAACAGAATTTTAAGAGGTATGCAACATAACAGAATTAAATATCAACAATCTATAGATAAAGATTTTAGTGCTGTTAAATCTCAAATGGATAGTGATTTTGAGGCAAAAATCAAGCAACTTGAAGAGAAAAAGGATAACCCGTAAAATTGGACAAAAAAATAATCAATGTATTTACAGAAAACATATTTAATGATTGGACTTTTGATGAGTTTGAGGTTATTCAAAATACTCGTAAAATTGTTGAGTTTTATCTTGAGCAACTGACAGAAGTGTCTTGCCTTGAAGGATTCGATTTTGAATCATTAACCTTTGATATTTTATTCTGTGACAGCAAAAAAACACATCAGATTAATAGAGAATATAGAAATAAAGATTACCCTGCCGATATTATTACATTTGCCATTTTTGCCGATGATGATGCAAAATTTATCCTCGATGACGATATTAATTTAGGTGAAATTATACTCGCTCTCGATAAAGTTAAAGAAGAGGCAAATAAACACAATGTAACAGACAGGTATGAGTTGTATTTTTTAATCGCTCATGGTATCTTGCATTTACTGGGGTTTGACCACCAAAGTGAAGAAGATTATAATTTTGTTGTGGAAGTACAGAAAAAAGCACTAAAATATGCACAAATAGGTGAAAAAGATGAGTAAATATAAATCACAGGGGTTAAAAAACACATTCAAAAACGCAAGAAAGGGTTTCAGACTTGCACTGAAAAGTGAGCGCAATATCCGTATTCATCTTGCGGTCGGTTCACTTGTTATAGCAGGTGCTATTTTGTTGGGTTTTGATGTTGTTAAGTTCTGCGTGCTTCTCTTTGCTATCGCTATGGTTATTGTGTCAGAAATGCTCAATTCCGCTATAGAGTTTACCCTCGATTCCTATTATCATAATAAATATAACAAAATGGTTGGAATGGCTAAAGATATTTCCGCAGGAGCGGTTATGCTCGCAACCGTTGTAAGTATTGTTATCGGTTGTTTAATCTTTGGTCAGGCTATTATAGAAGTTATTGCAAAAGGTTCTTTGGTTTAAGATTTTGTAAGGCTTTTGCAGTACAATAAACAAATTACACTGTGGTTTCGAAATTTCATAGAGTCCTTAACAAGACCCTGAAACGAGTTCAGGGTGACACGTAAACAACAGGTGAGGTTTTTTATGTATTTATGTATAAATTGATTTTTGCGTTCTTCTATGCAGACACTATGCTCTTAAGTTTACATTTCTAAAAATAATAGCAAATTTTTTCATTTTTTTGCTTTATATGGATAAGTGTGTAGAAATTAGGAGTAAATTATGAATACAGTATCTTTTGGCAGTACCTATAAAATTAATGCAGGTGCAGATATCAGAAACAACGGAAAATTAGTAGATTTTTGCAGTGATAATAATTTAGATTATTCTACCAAAGTGGAATCTAAAAGGGGTTACCTATCTTCAAAACCATCTGTCAAAATCAATACAACAATTATTGCTCCAGACCAAAAGGATAACATTTTAGAAACTTACCTTGCAAATCAGGGTATAAAGTTTAAAAAGTTAGATACAAAAGAGTTATTGAGCAAATCAAAAGTTGAATCACGTATCGAAAAACCGGTACAAGACAGAAAACTTGTTAAGATAGACGCTCAAAAACTCGAAAAATTAGCCAGGAACCAAGACCAAAACATTGATTATTGTGAAGATAATTATGAAAAATATTATAAAGACAGTGTTGATTTGATGATTAAAAGCGGAGATAAAATACCTGCAACATCACTTTTCATAACCCCATTAGGCGAATCGACAGAAGATACTGTTAAATATATCAAGAATTTTGGTGCGGACAGATTAAACGATAGCCAATTATCATTTTGGTTTAATCAGGAATGTCCTGACAGTCCCGACCACTGTATGTTCTTTGGTATGAAAGATTTAGGCATGAATAGTATCCCTGTCTATGTCGATAACGATACATATAAAATTGCTGATGCATTAGGTATTATTTCTAAATAAATTTTGGTAACTATATAAAAGTTTTCACCAAAAACTTTTAAAAGAGTCATTCTTAACTTGTTTCAGTGTCTTGTCAGGTATTTCATGAAATGCTGAAATAAGCGGATTTCTGTACGCCAACGACCGGATAGCGAGCAAATAGTCGTTTGCAGTCATTATGTGACGTTAACAACTCTTTGTGAGTAAAGAAGAAATTCATGACAGTTCAGTATGACAGGTTTTGTTATCAATTCGTGTGTGAAATGAACAAAATAATTATCGGTTAATTAGTACCCGTTGCCCTCATCCCACAGGGAATCATCATAATGGACAAGTTCGAGGTGATCTATAATCAGGGTATCACCGTTTTTTATACCTTTTGTCTTTAGTGCATCAAATACGCCCATTGCTGTCATTATATGCTGTAACCTGATTATCTGTTCAGGGTTTCTTGCATCAGTTACACTCGCCAGACGCTTGAGTTTTCCGCCTTGAATGAGATATGTGTTTTTATCCAGTTTGAATATCTCAAAATGACTGTCGTCATTGTCATAAGCACCTGTATCCTCTTCTACGTGTACTTCGATTTCAGGTCGCTCTATCTCGTCAACTTTTTCTGATACAAAATACATCAATTCTTCCACATTCTGTTTCGTTACCGCTGACATAGTAAATATTTTTTTGTCAGGCAAATATTCTTCAAACTGCTTCAATACCTCTGTTTTACGTTCCTCAGTGACTGCATCAATCTTGTTCAGAACAACTATCTGATACCTTTCTGCAAGTGCTTCAGAATGCTTCTTTAACTCGTTGTTAATAATCTTAAAATTCTCAAGCGGATTATCCTGCGTTATATCTACAATATGGATTAAAAATCTGCATCGTTCTACGTGTCTTAAAAACTCGTAACCCAGTCCGACACCCTCGCTTGCACCCTCAATAAGCCCCGGTATATCAGCAATTACAAAACCATCCCCGTTCGGTTTTTTTACTACCCCTAAATTAGGAACTAATGTCGTGAACGGATAATTTGCTATTTTCGGTTTTGCGGAACTCACAACACTTATAAATGTTGATTTCCCTGCGTTTGGCATTCCCAACAAACCAATATCCGATATAAGTTTTAGTTCAAGTCTGACTAACCGCTCTATTCCCGGTTCTCCTGGTTCACAATACTGTGGGGCACGTTTCTGCGGAGTGGCAAACCTTGCATTACCTCTGCCTCCTCTGCCTCCTTTTGCTATTAAAACTGTTTGACCCGCCTCTGTTAAGTTGCCGATAACCGATCCTGTCTTGTCATCTGTTACAACCGTTCCCAGCGGTACTTTGATATATAAGTGCTTCGCACACTTTCCATGCATACCTTTTATTCCGCCGTTTTCTCCATTTTCTGCCTTAAACACAGAGCGGAATTTAAAGTCTAAAAGTGTGGACAATCCCTCGTCTGCAACTAAATACACATCTCCTCCGTTGCCTCCGTCACCGCCTGCCGGCCCGCCTTTATCAACGTACTTTTCTCTACGCCACGCAACCATTCCGTTTCCGCCACGCCCTGATACTAATTTGATTTTTGTATTATCTATGAATTGCATATATTTTGTCTGTTATCCTTTATTATTTAATGTATGTATCGGTGACTAAGTGATTAAGTGACTAAGACTTTTTGCTTTGTAAATATTTTTTTGTTCCCAGTAATAATGCATAAAGTTTGTCTATTTCGCTAAATAAATCTTTATTTTTTAAATAACCTAAATTTTGTGAAAT
>CAMHDG010000039.1 GCA_946183815.1 uncultured bacterium
ATCCTAGGACTCCTAGCATCCTACCATCTTTAATACCGCTAAACAATAATTTACATGACAAAAAACTTTGTTTTTTGTAACGTAGTAATATGGATTCAATCAATTTTACGGCTAATCATATTAAAAATGTTGATATTGCAAGGAAATATTATGGTAAATATAAACCTTGCAAGGTTTCGCTTGTTGAGTTTGACCCGATAAATAAAAATGATATTAACGCTATATACAAAACAACGGATAATTGGGATGCGTCTTTTACTGCTTTTACTTATGATGATATGCGTAATGTTAATGAGAATAAGGAACTTATGTCAAATCTCCATGTCTATGCTTTAACAACTCAAAATTCTAATTTCCAAAGAATGGTTTCTTCAAAAATTTTGGGTGTTGTCGAGGTTGTAAACACATATTCTAAAGGAAATAAAATCGAGGTTTTACAGACTAATCCCGATATGATTAAAGATAGTTTTAATAAATCACCTCGTTATAAACATATCGGTCAGGCGTTGGTTTCATTCGTAAAAGAAAAGTTTAGTGACAAACCGCTTTTTTTACATCCGACAAAAACCGCTGTATCCTTTTATAAAAAGTTAGGTTTTGAGTTTGATTCAAAAATTGAGAAAAATAACACCATGTGTATTTATCCTAAAAGTTGAATCTATTTTAATTTTAGGGTAATTTAGTGATATGCTAAAAAGTATTTCTATAAAAAACTATATCTTGATAGATAACCTGAATGTTGAGTTTGATTCCGGACTTAATGTTATTACCGGTGAAACGGGGGCAGGGAAAAGTATTCTTATCTCTGCTATTGATGCGGTTTTGGGCGGTAAGTGTTCTAAAGAGGTTATTAAAACAGGTACGGATAAAGCCGTTTTAGAGTTGACTGTTCTTTCCGAAAATAGTGACCTTTTAGGTGTGTTCAAGGAAAATGAGATAGAGGTTGATAAAGAATTTGTTATAACAAGAGAAATTACCCCAACAACGTCAAAATACAGAATAGACGGGGTTTTGGTTAATCAAAATATTATAAAAGATTTGAGAACTCATCTTTTAGATGTTCATTCTCAACATCAGTCTTATACTTTTTTACAAAAAAAATATCATATAAAACTGTTAGATTCTTATGCAAAAACTACTTGCTCCGATTTATTGGAAAAATATTCAAGTGATTATAAAAATTATTTGGGTTTAAAATCAAAACTTAATGATTTGAAAACCAAGTCAGATATGACAGAAAGTCAAATAGAATTTTTAAAATTTCAAATAGATGAAATTGAAGAAGCAGGGATAAATGACATAAACGAAGATGAAAATTTGAACAAAGAGTTAGCAGTTTTGGAGAATGCTGAAAAATTAAAAGAATTGACAGGTTCTGCTTACTGGTCATTGTCAAATGATGATAATTCGATAATGTCTGCTCTGTCACAAATAAAAATGAATTTATCTAAAGCAGTCCAACTTGACGATAGTCTTAAAGATGCAGAGGGTTCTTTGATAGAGGCTAATGAAATTTTGAGAGATTTATCCTCTGTTTTAAGAGATTATTCACAAAATATGGATAACGATACGGAAAGATTAAACCAAATTCAGGAAAGATTGTTTTTACTCGATAAAATTAAGAGAAAATATGGCGGAAGTTTAGAAAAAGTTTTGGAAACTTTTGATAAATTAAATAGCGAATATTTAGCAATAGAAAATTCTAATGAAGAAATTGAAAAGACAGAACAGGCAATAGTTCAGGCAGAATTTGATTTAAAAAAATTAGCAAAAAATATCTCTGAAAAAAGAAAAAATTATGCAAAAGTTTTGTCCTCGTTAGTAGAAGAAATTTTGGTAAAATTAGAGTTGCCAAAATGTCGTTTTGAGATTGGGATAAACGAGGTTGAATTATGTGAGAATGGGATAGATGATGTTGAGTTTCTGATATCAACAAATGTGTCAGAACCTCTAAAACCGTTGGAAAAAGTTGCATCAGGCGGTGAGATATCGAGAGTTATGCTTGCGTTAAAATCTATATTTGCCCAAAATGACGATATAGACACAGTTATTTTTGATGAGATTGATACGGGTATTTCCGGTAAAACATCACAGGCAGTTGCAGATGAAATATCAGAACTTTCTAAATACAGACAAATTATTATGATTACCCATCAGGCAATACTTGCTGCAAAAGCAAACAGACATTTTTACGTTAAAAAAGTTCAGGGCGAAACAACCGATGTTTCAATATATAATCTTTCCGATGAAGATAAAATCGCTGCTCTTGCCGAACTTGCAAGTGGTGAAATAACAGAGGAATCTTTGAGTTTTGCAAGGACATTGGTGGGGTAAATTATTGTTTATCTGCGAAGCAGATATATCTCTCCTTGGAGAGAGAGAAATTTCTTAATGAACTGCTTGCAGTGAATTTAGAAATTTGAGAGAGGGTAAATAACCTCGTTTTAGTTACTTAACCCTCTCCCGTATTTGTAATAAATTTGCAAGCAAATTTAAACAACTACGACCTCTCCGTTGGAGAGGTTCTTCTTCTTTTATATATTTACCCCTAAACAATAATTTATGAGAACAACTTGAATGTTCTTTCTACATTATCTTTAGAAACTGTTTTTAGAGTTTCCATTTCTTGTTTAATAGCGTTTCTTTCTGATTCAATAGCGGCTAATTCGTGGTCATATCTCGTATCTTTAAGGTCAATTCTCTTCATATCGGCTTCGTATTTTGCTTCAGCCTTTTTGATTAGTTTTTCATCAGGAACTTCTCTTAAATCAGTATCAACTGCAACAGATGTATCAATCATAGATTCTTCTTTTCTTACGTAAGTGCGGAGAATAGCAAAACCGTCATTAACCATATTTGTTAACCAGTTAGGGTTATTAACTTGGTCGTTAGGGATAACGATATAGTTTTCGTTTTGGTCAGTACCAAAGAAAGATGTTCCGTAAACGGTTGTTGCTTTTGCTTTAGATTCAACTTCGTAAGCAGTGTTTAAATTGCCAAAAACGGTGCTTACGTATGGTGCTTTGGTTTCATTGTAGTTTTTAACATCAGAATTGTTCATTTCGTTCCAGATATTTGTGTACCATTGAGCCTTATCTCTGTCTTCTGCAATAACAACATCAACTATTTCATCGTATGCTGCGACAGGTGCAGTATATGATGTGTAATCAGCAATATTTGGTTCTTGTGGTTTTTCTGCTACCCATTTTTGATATGCCTTGATGTATTCGTCTGCGTCAATATTGTTAAGACTTCCAACAAGGTGTTGTTGGAATGTTATGATAGTTGGGGTTACATCGCTTGCCGTTTTTCCGAAAGTTGAATAATTTTCGCATAAGTAGTATAAATCTTTTGCCCATTGTTTTAATGTTTTTGGTGAGCCGTTAGTGCTATACATACTTGATAATCTGTCAAATTCAGTAGTTAGATTTACGTCTGAAAAATCCGGATCTGTTTCAAGTATTGGAGCAAGTTCTCCTTTGTTTAGATAAGCGGAAATCATAGACATTGTAACGTCTTTTGTTCCACCTCTGTCATCCATGCCTGCACCTGTGATATCACCTGCATCCAGTCTGAAGTTTCTGCCTGTTGAGGTAGAGTGGTTGTTTGCGGCACTGTTGTAATATGCTCTGTTACATCCACTGTCAGATGGAGAACCAAAACCGGTTGATGCTGTGTAGTCGATGATATGTGCAAGAACGTGTGCATAACATCCTGTGCTTCCGCTTAATGCTGATGTGTAGCAAGATGAACCTGCATCCTGAAAGGCTTGAGCCATTGTTCTTCCTACACCTTCTGATTCAAAATCTTCCAGTTTTGGTTCGTCTGCTTTCCAGTCGTTCGTATCTGTGTTGTATTCGTTTAATTTGTTGTAGTATTCAGGATCAATAACAGGTTTAGCAGGAACTGCATCGTGGTGAATAGTTTTCTTTGCATCTGATGCAATACCGAGTGCTTTTAAGAAATCTTCCAACGTATCTGTTGATTGGTAAACACTGTGAATATCCTCTGGGATAAGTGTTTTTCCGTCCATTGTTTCTAAAGTATATTGCTTGTGAGTAATTCCTTGGTATGTGTAAATATCTTGAGCATTAAATTCAACAAATGTTGTTGAACCGTCAGTGTTAAGAGTCCTGATTTCAATTTTAGACATATCTAAAGCATTAAGATAATCTTCATACACACGACGGGTATCATTGGCGAGTTGAAGTTTTTGTGCTTCAATTCGTGCGGCTTTGTATTCAATTTGGTGCATTCTTGCTGTCAATGTCAGCAATCTTGCTTGTGAAGATGCCATTCCCATATGATTTTTCCCTATTGTTATCAACCAAATGTGGACCCTAAAATAATAATTCGGTTGATACGCCATGTATTACGTATAAATTCCGTAAATCTTTATGTGATTTTATGTGTTTGTAACAATTCTTTACATTTTTCAAGAAATTATATTTTCCTTCTTTGTCATGAAAACATGTTTGTTATATTATGTATGTGATTACACTGGCTCGATAGGTTATGCCCTAGTCAGAGGGTAAAAAGAGAGATACTCTTTGTTAAAACTCACTGATGGAGCGGGTAATCCGTAGTAACTAAGGAAAAGAAAAGGAGAAAAACTATGGCAGTTGCGTCATTAGTAGATTTATTGGAAGCAGGCGTTCATTTCGGACACCAAACAAGACACTGGAACCCTAAAATGAGACCTTATATCTATGGTCCTCGTAACGGTATCTATGTATTAGATTTGAGAAAAACAACAGATATGTTGGATAAAGCGTATGAAATCATAAGAGAATATGCTTCAAAGAATAAAAATGTTTTATTCGTTGGTACTAAAAAGCAAGCAGCAGAAGTTGTTGCTGAAGAAGCAACAAGAGCAGGTGCTTACTACATCAACAGAAGATGGTTAGGCGGTATGTTAACTAACTTTGATACAATCAGAGCAAGAGTTAACAAGTTAAGAGAATTAGAAGACTTTATCGCCAGCGGTCACGTTGAAAAATTACCTAAAAAAGAACAAGCACAATTAAACAGACAGTTGGCTAAATTGTCTAAAACTTTAGGCGGTATTAAAGAAATGAGAGGTCTTCCTGACATTATTTTTGTTGTTGACCAAAAGAAAGAAGCAATCGCTATTGCTGAAGCAAACAAATTACACATTCCTGTAGTTTGCTTGGCTGATACAGATGCTAACCCTGATAACATCGATTACCTTATCCCGGGTAATGATGATGCTATCCGTTCAGTAAAACTTATCGCTTCAAAATTGGCTGATGCTGTTCTTGAAGGTAAAGAGTTAAGAGCAAATAAAGCAACTGAAGGCAAAAAGTTAGAATCTATCAAGGCTGAAGATGCAGGTGTTACTGCTGAAGCAGTTGCTGAAGAAGCAAACGTTTAATAGTGGAAAGTGGAAAGCGGAAAGTTATTAACAATATGGTTAATCTTTTTGCAAAGCAAAATAAAAAACTTTCAACTTTCAACTTTCAACTTTTTGAAATTTCACAATTAAACAAAAAGGAGAATAAAGAAAAATGAATATTACGGCTACAATGGTAAAAGAACTTCGTGATAAAACAGGTGCCGGCATGATGGATGCAAAAAAAGCACTTGTAGAAGTTGATGGTGATATGGATAAAGCAATGGAAGTACTTCGTCAAAAAGGTATTGCTTCTGCTGAAAAGAAAATGGGCAGAATTGCTGCTGAAGGCAGAGTTGGTTCTTATATTGATTCTTCAGTAGGTGCTATGATTGAAGTTAACTGTGAAACAGACTTCGTTGCAAAAAATGAAGAATTTATCGAATTAACAAACGGTCTTGCAGAATTAGTTGCAAAAACTAACCCTGCTGATGTTGCAGCACTTGAGGCTACAACTTGCCCTAAATGCGGTAAACTTATCTCTGATGTATTGAAAGAAAAAATCGCTTCTATTGGCGAAAAAATTACTATCAGAAGATTTGTTCGTTATGAAGGTAATGTTGCTACTTATATCCATAACGGTAAAATCGGTGTTCTTTTGGAAACATCTGTTGCAAATGAAGAATTGGCAAAAGATATTTGTTTACACATCGCTTCTTCTGCTCCGGAATTTGTTTCAAGAAACGAAATCCCTGCTTCTGTTATTGAAGAAGAAAGAAGAATTGAAATGGGGAAAGAAGATTTACAAAAGAAACCTGAACAAATCAGAGAAAAAATTGTTGAAGGTCGTGTTAACAAGTTGATGGCAGAAAGATGTCTTTTAGAACAATCATTTGTTAAGAACCCTGACTTGACTATTGAACAATTAGTATCAGGAAAGTTGGATATCAAGAGATTTACAAGATTTGTTCTTGGCGAAGGTCTTGAAAAGAGATCTGAAAACTTTGCTGAAGAAGTTATGGGTCAAATCAAGGGATAAATATAAGAAAAGATTATCCTGAATAAAATTTAAAAAGGGCAGACAGTGATGTCTGCTCTTTTTTAGATTATGTTATTTTATTTATCTGATTGCTTGCAAACCGGAATGAGATGTGGTGTAACTCATGCTCCCGTATTTCCGCTTTCTATTTATAAAACCTCATCCCTGTCCTCTCCTAGATTTTAGGAGAGGGTATCCTCACGCCTTCGCGGGAGCGTGAGGCGGGCTTGAGGTCAAGGGGCGATCTTTTTCGTTGATTTGTATTTTCACCCCTTGATTTCGGTGCGTATTTAGTAATCCCGAATGGCTAATGGCTGACGCACCTGTTTTTTCGTTATGTTTAGAATATTGTTTACTACCCGATTATATTGTCATTGCGAGCCAACTTGTTGGCGTGCAATCCAGCCGATGATTTTGTTTTTTTGGGGGATTGCTTCGAGCAAAGCCCTCGCAATGACCGACTTGGGCTAAAAAGTGGCAACTTTCCATTTGATAGCCCCTCACCCTAGCCCTCTCCAAGTCGGAGAGGGTATTGCGAACGTGGTATGCAATGAACTTTCCATTTTCAATTTTCCATTTGATAAGGAGGGGTTCTTTAACGCTAAACATGTTCCTCCTCCGACTTGGAGGAGGCTAGGTGGAGGGGTGATTACCCTCCGATGTTAAAGTATGCCTGCAGTTGAGCGACATCGGTGTCACCGCTATTCAGTGCGGTTTCTACATCAGCGTAGGCTGTGTGGTTACTCATCCAAGTTGCTACATCACTATGGAGTTGAGCAATTTGTGCTGAATAATCAACGTCAGCACTATCAACCACCTTGTTGATAACATTATTATCAGAGAACCAGTCTGTGATGGTTACGCTATCACCACCATAGACTATTTTGAGTGCGTTACCTATAGCGGTGAATGACATATCCCCGACAGTTTTATCAGTGAACTTGATAGTGTGAGCGGTGTTGTCGGCACTTTCTGATGTAATTGTGTCGTTGCCGTCACCTGAGGTGAACATGATTGTTGCACGGTCGTTTGAGGATAGGTTGATGTTGTCGTCACCTCTGCCTGTGACGATTGTGACATCTTCACCCGCTCTTGCTCCGACTACTTTGATATAATCATCTCCTTCTGTTGGGGTGTTCAGACCTTTTGACGGTAAAATATCTGTCAAGTTATATATATTCCCGTCTTTGTCTTTGATTTTGTTTAAGGTGTTGCCAAATTGGAACCAATAAAACAACTTCACCTGACCGTTTGGGGTTGCGATGATTAAATCATAACTTGACTTACTAAATGTCAAATTACTAAACGCCGTATCATAGAAGTAGAGGGTGTCCGTTGTGCCGTAACAATCTGTTCCGCCTGAAATAACTTGGTCATACCCCTGACCTTGTTTGTATTCTATTATGTTATTGGTGTTGCTGCCTGTGTTTAGATAGATATAGTCACCCCATGCACCGCCGGTGATTGTGCTGTTTGAGCCTGTGACATAGATATAGTCCGTACCTTCCAAGCCGTCAACAGTTTGGTTATCTCCTACTTTGATAGTATCATCCTCTGTGGTTGGGGTGTTTAGACCTTTTGACTGTACAATATCTGTCAAGTTATAGGTATTCCCGTCTTTATCTTTGATTTTGTTTAAAACGTTGCCATAGGAGAACCAATTCGAAAGCGTCACCTGACCGTTTGGGGTTGTGATGACTAAATCTCTACTTGACCTACTAAATGTCAAACTACTCAAATCTGTATCAGAGAAGTAAAGGGTGTCCGTTGTGTCGTCATTACCTGTTCCGCCTGAAAAAACAGTGTCATTCCCTTGACCTTTTTTGTATTCTATTATGTTATTGGAGTTGCCTGTGTTTAGATAGATATAGTCATCCCCTGCACCGCCGGTGATTGTGCTGTTTGAGCCTGTGACATAGATATAGTCCGTACCTGCCAAGCCGTCAACAGTTTGGTTATCTCCTACTTTGATAGTATCTCGGTTTTCGGTTGGGGTGTTCAGACCCTTTGACGGTAAAATATCTGTCAAGTTATAGACTGTTCCAGTGCTGTCTTTGATTTTGTTTAAGGTGTTGCCATATTGGAACCAATTTCTTAACGTCACCTGACCGTTTGGAGTTGATATGATTAAATCATAACTTGACTTACTAAATGTCAAATTACTAAACGCCGTATCAGAGAAGTAGAGGGTGTCCGTTGTGCCGTCACAAGAATCGGCTGAAGATGAACAAACATAGTCATTCCCCTGACCTTGCTTGTATTCTATTATGTTATTGGTATTGCCTTGCCTTAGATAGATCTGGTCATTCCCTGCACCGCCTGAGATTGTGCTGTTTGAGCCTGTGACATAGATATTATCCACACCTTCCAAGCCGTCAACAGTTTGGTTATCAAATACTCTGATATAATCATTCCCTGTGGTTGGGGTGCTTAAGTCCTTCACCACTTGCAGGTCTGATAGGTTATAGGTATTCCCGTCTTTGTCTTTGATTTTGTTTAAGACGTTGTCATAGGAGAACCAAGAATTCAACGTCACCTGACCGTTTGGGGTTGCGATGATTAAAGCACTACCTGACTTACTAAATGTCAAATTACTAAATGCCGTATCAGAGAAGTAGAGGGTGTCCGTTGTGCCGTCATAAGATGTTCCGCCTGAATAAACAATGTCATTTCCCTGACTTTGCTTGTATTCTATTATGTTATTGGTGTTGCCTGTGTTTAGATAGATCTTGTCATTCCCTGCACCGCCTGAGACTGTGTTGTTTGAGCCTGTGACATAGATAGTGTCCGCACCTTCCAAGCCGTCAACGGTGTTGCCTGCAGGTGAGTAAAGGGTTACGGTATCAGGGTTTTTGTTCCCAAAGATATGGTTCTCCCAGTCTGCCTCGGTTGAGATAGTGTGTTCCTGACCTGTCATATCTATGATTGTGTCGACTCTATCGGTATCATCAGCAAACCAGTCTTTGAGTGTGACAGAAGAACGGTTATTATCATAATACATAATCAAGTCGTTACCGTCTGAGTTTTTACCAAAGAGGATGTTCTCAAACTTGTCGGCTATTCTCAATTTGTCGTTAGAATGAGAATCAATGACTGTGTTATCGCCCCCAAGGGTGTCAAATATCTCTTTTTGGCTTGTACCTGTCATGGTATCATCACCTGATGTTCCTTGAATATAAACCACCGTGTTGTTTATTTGCTCTGTTAAAGTCGTAATTTGCCCGTCTTTTGTTGTAATCTGACCTTGCAAATCGGTCACTTGACCTTGCAGAGTTTCTTTTTCGCCTTCAAGAGTCGTGATTTGGGTATTCTTTTCGGTAATTGTACCGTTCAAAGTTTCAACCTGACCTTCAAGAGCAGTCTTTTCATTTGTTAAAGTCGTAATCTGTCCGTCTTTAGTTGTAATTTGACCTTGTAAATCGGTCACTTGACCTTGCAGAGTTTCTTTTTCGCCTTCAAGAGTCGTGATTT
>CAMHDG010000040.1 GCA_946183815.1 uncultured bacterium
GAGCAACCGCCTTCTAAGCGGTAGGTCATGCGTTCGAATCGCATCCAGGGTAAATTTTAAGAAAGGACTCGTAAGAGTTCTTTTTTATTTGACGAAAATTTCCCCTGGGCGACCCGAACGCTCCATCCATGTGCTTATTCCTGCAACGTTCGTTTACGTTTATCATAGACGAAAACAATACTTAATTGTTTTCTCGACGCACATGGAGTCCTTGTTCGAATCGCAGGGGCAAATAATTAATATTATTAATTACCCAAGTTCTGAACTCGTCAACTATGGGGTAAATAAAAAGAGATAGGTTAAAACCTATCTCTTTTTATTTGGGTTTGAGCCAGATGAGAACCGCCAAGTGCGTAAGCACTTGCGCAGTTCGGCGGATTTTGGCAAGGCTGGAGTGAACGTCAGTGAACGGAATGCCGTCCCAATGAGTTGTTATGAGTGACTGTTTTGCTTCCGCAAAACAAAACGAATGTAAACGGTTGAACTGCCAATAATCCAAGACAATCGCGCCGGGCGCAAATTAAAAGGGACTAGTATAAACTAGTCCCTTTTAATATTTTTATTTTTGTGTGAAAACTTATCCCAATTCTTTTCTTAGTTTTATTACATTTTGGAAATGTTGATTATTTTGAATTTCATAAATCTTTGCAAGTGCCCATTCTGCCGTGCTTAATGCATTGGATTCAGAAATTCTTCCTGATTCACTACATGATTTCAAATTTTTATCTATTACATTATAAACCTTGAGCATAGTCTTATTATCAAGTCTGCGATGAGGAAACATAAAATAATTTGCAATTCCCAAGGAGTTATAATCTAAAGTATGATAAAGTGTATCCAGTATATTTTCTGTATAGTGCAATTCATAATCAAGATTGATTATTACCTGTTTTTTTGAACCCATACGATAAACGTGTGTTCTAATTGTCTTATAAACATCTTCGGTAATTCCCAAAGTTTTTAAATCTTCCATTGTCGCCAATTTATTAACAATGTCTCCCATATATCCCTTAACTTCAGATGGTTTTATACCAAGAGCATGAGCCGTAAGTTTCCAATCAACATATTTGATACCTATGTTTTTTAGTGGATTTTGAAGTTTTAATGGTCTGACATCTATCATTTTTTCATATTCAGTACCTGAAATCTTTTCCTCTGCCAAACTTTTGATTTTATCATGATTTTCCTGCAGAAACTTTATTTTTTCTATTTGTGTTATTTTATTAGAAGTCATAATTTCACGAACCTTATATAAATCAAGGTGTCCTACAGATTGAATTGAATTTATTCTGCCAACTGATATATTCATATGAGTATTCTATACATTTTGACTTAATAAATCAACATTTTATTTTTACTGCAAACTGTAAAAATGCTTAAGCCACATTTTTTAGTAACCAAGTTCTGAACTCGTCAACTCTGGGGTAAATTTAAAAAAAGAGGTTCTACGACCTCTTTTTTATATTACGAAAAATTCACCCTGTGCGACCCGAAAGCAATATTCTTTATCTGTGCTAAAATATAAAAAGTTAATTGTTTTTTGGGAGAAGATTGATAAATGGAAGTTGTGAAAAAATTTAAAGATATAAGTTTTGAGAAAAAGGCATTTTGTTTATTTTTGCTGATTCATTTTATTGTATGGACTGCAACGGGTTTAATAAGAACCATTCTGCCGACTGATGCCCTTGAGGGAATTTACTGGGGCTCACTGCACGATTTTGGGACACCTAAACATCCCCCATTTGCAGGCTGGTTGACTTATTGGATTTATTCGGTGTTCAAATCAGATTTTTCTATTTATTTTGTCAGTCAAGCGTTTATCATCGGAGGGTTTTATTATATCTATAAATTAGGTAAAATATTCCTTGATGAAAAAAGAGCGATGCTCTCTGTTATCTTACTTGAGGGCTGCTGGGTTTACAGTTACATTACCGGCTATTACGGGTTTAACCCTGATGTAATACTTCTTTGCTTATTCCCGCTTTTGACTTTTGTCTTTTATCAATGTATGACACGCAGCAAAAATATTGACTGGATAAACCTTGGTTTGATTACAGGGCTTTGTTTCCTAAATAAATACCAAACAGCCTTACTTATTATTCCTATGTTCATCTGGGCACTTATGTTCAAGCGTGAAGTCTTTAAGAATAAAATGTTTTACGTATCAATCCTGATTTCATTTTTATTATTTCTTCCGCACTTAATGTGGCTTATTAAATACGACTTTTTCCCTTTTATGTATTTTGAAAGTGAACTTGACGGGGTAACATTATTTGATCATATACACGCTCCATTGTGGCTTTTGTTGATACAAATGAGCACTATTATAGGTTCTTTTTTAATATTTGCAGGGCTTAAATTCAGGCAAAAATCAGAGTTTAAATTGTTCAAAAATCTTGAAAAAGAAAAGGTTTGGTTTTTGCTGTTATTTTATTTCTTCCCGCTAATATACACTGTAATCATGGTTGGAATGAGCGGGGCAGGACGTTTCCGCTGGGGGTTTGAGTTCCTTTACTTGAGTACAATTATGATGTTTTACTTCTTCCCAACTAAAGAAATATCAAAAGAAGATTTTAAATTCTCATTAAAATTCGCATATATAATTATGGCACTAATCTTTTTGGGGTTAGGCGGACTTTTGTCTGTTGAAAAGAATTACAGAAGCAGATACCCTGTCCAAAAAGTGTATTCCGATTTGAATGCAATATGGTCACAAGAGTATAAAACGCCTCTTAAATACTTTGGCGGATATATAGAATGGACTCTGCCTCTGACAATATATGGAAAAGAGCATCAACAAATAATTCTGGACACCTTCGGTTACAAAAACCCTTGGATTGATGAGAATGACCTGAAAAAATCCGGAATTTTAATTATCGGAAGGAAGAAAAAGGATATATATAAAGATACGAGAAAATCTTGTCCATATCTAAAAGATGATTACGTCATAACTCCTCATCCGTATAGTTTTGAGTTAACAAACGCCTTCGGACAAAAACGACAATATGACATATATTATCATATTGTTCCACCGAGAAATTAATATGGGAAAATATATATAATTCAACATAAGAAGTTAAAACAAGTTCCACTGTTGTCCCGAATAAATTTTGGTACTCTTACCCGAAACTCTAATATTTTGCAAGCAAAACATAAGTCCCAAAGGTAAAGGATAAAATGCACATAGAGCGTGCATAACGGGCTTTGCCCGCTCAACTTTCTCTCCAAGGAGAGAAAGCAGTTGTTTAAATTTGCTTGCAAATTTATTACAAATATAAGAGAGGGTATTTATTGTTATGATACGCTCCACTATCCGTATTTTCAGCATATTACGAATTATTCAGAATATCGCATAAATTTATTCAGGACAACAATGAAAACGAGTTCAGGGTGACACACTGACAGTGGAGGCTTATAACCTTCTTTATTTATTAATTGTAACAATAACACTTAATTTTGTAATAAAATAGCAAAAAAAGTTTAAATATTTTTTTATGATATTATAAATTTACATAAAATATATAGGTATGGTGTATGAAAGTAAATTCAGTCGGAAATCAACAAAATTTTGAGGGTAAAGTAGTTTTAAAAAATAAAATAAGTGTTCAACAAAACAGTTTGTTTAACAAACATAAATCAAATCTTGATAAGATGATAGAAGAAATGCCGTTTGATTTGTTTGTAGAGCAGAGTAAAAGCAAGAAAACGATTTCACTTTCAACAAATGTAGAGGGAACAGCCTCATACTTTGTTCGTAAAAACGAACAAAATTTTGAAGAAATGGCAGGGTATGCTATCGCAGAAGGTAAACAAAAATCCCCGATTTACAAAAAGATGGTAAAAGTTAACGAAATGTTTAATTACCAAAAAATGACTATGTTGAATATTGTTTCAGGCAATTTTAAAGAGGCAAGAGAATCTGAAAAACAACTTGCAAAACTTGCTGTGCAAGATTTCGACACTTTTAAAGAAATTCCACATATTAAATTTACGGATGTTCCTTTTGATATGGAAAAACAAATAATAAAACAAGGGGTTAAATACCGATTATACAGAGCATTTTCACCTAAAACAAATGATGAAAAACAATTTTTAAAAATGAAAAAAGATTACTATAACGAACTTAAGGCAAAAAATGAAAAACCAAAAGTTTCCGAAATTAAATTACCTAAATACTATTTTTAAGAGTTTTATAAGTTCGTTATGTCAAAAATATCTTCGTAACTTTTAACCCTGAAGAATATATTATGTCTTGCTTTGGGAACTATTCGGCATCTGCTCCCGTAATAATTTATTTGTTATTGTTTCATAAAAAATATGTACCTTGTCGGGTAATTGTATATTATTTATGTTAATTCATAATTATAATATGTTTAATTCAGGATGGTATAACAGTTTAACAAAACCTTTTTTGTCACCGCCAAACTATGTGTTTTCACCTGTTTGGGCGGTTTTGTACGTGTTGATATTTATATCTTTAATCTTGTTTATTGCAAGTAACAAAAAAGATAAAACCTACGGTTATATATTTTTTATTATCCAGTTAGGCTTAAACCTTGTGTGGACACCCGTATTTTTTCTTCTGCATAATATCCCGCTTGCACTCACTGTAATACTTTTGCTTGATGTATTTGTGTTACTCACTATTAAAGAATTTTATGCTACATCTAAAATATCGGGTATGTTGCTTATTCCATATCTTGTATGGATATTTTTTGCAACATATCTGAATATTGGATACTTTGTATTAAACTAATTAAAAATTATGGTAATTATATACCTGTTTTTATTATTTTTTTCGTTTTTTGTTGACATATTGCCTAAAATATGAGAAATTTGTAAAAGTAAAATTCAATTAATAACTAAAAGGCAAATATGGTTAGCGAGATAGAACACGTATTATATCCTTTTGTATGTAGAATAAACGAATGTTTATCTAACTACATACTGGTATTTTTGTTATTAGGTGTTGGTCTGTGGTACACAATAAAAACCCGTTTTGTTCAGGTTCGTTGTTTTGGGGAAGCGGTGCGAAACACTTTCGGTTCACTTCGGCACTATGGAAAAAAGCACGAAACAGGCATGAGTTCTTTTCAGTCGTTATCCACAGCAATAGCCTCACAGGTTGGAACAGGTAATATTGTAGGTGCTTCAGGTGCAATTCTTGTTGGCGGGCCGGGGGCAATATTTTGGATGTGGCTTATTGCTTTTCTGGGTATGGCAACAATCTATGCAGAGGCAACTCTTGCCATTAAAACACGTGTTATAGAGCCTGACGGGCATATTAAAGGCGGGCCTGTTTATTATATTACAACCGCTTTTAAAGGATGGCTTGGGAAATTTCTCGCAGGATTTTTTGCAATAGCAATTACTCTTGCACTGGGGTGTATGGGTTGTATGGTTCAGTCTAACTCAATTAGTTATTCTATGCAGACAGCCTTTGGAATCCCATCAGGTGTTATCGGGGCTATTCTTGTTGCAGTATGTGCAGTTATCTTTATTGGTGGTGTAAAAAGGTTAGCCTCTGTTACAGAAAAAATCGTTCCTTTTATGGCAATCTTTTTTATAATTGGCGGACTTGTAATATTAGTAATGAGGTATCAATACATACCTGCAACCTTTGGAATGATTTTTAAATATGCCTTTCATCCGCAAGCAATCATAGGTGGCGGGCTTTGGTATGCCATAATGACAACAATCAGTCAGGGGGCAAAAAGAGGACTGTTTTCTAACGAGGCAGGTATGGGCTCAACCCCTCACGCTCACGCTCTTGCTAAAGTGAAAAATCCGCACGTACAGGGTACTATTGCTATGATGGGTGTTTTTGTTGATACGTTTATTATACTTACACTTAATGCTCTGGTTATTATATCAACACTTTACACTCCTGATGGGGTACTTGCTAACGGTTATTTTGGCTCTGTTGCTGAAACGCTTACAAAAACAAATCTTGTTCAAACCGCTTTCGGAACAGTATTCGGACAACATTTCGGTGCTGTTTTCGTTGCTATATGTCTTATGTTTTTTGCGTTTTCTACAATATTAGGTTGGAATTTCTTTGGTAAAATAAATACTATCTATCTTTTTGGAAAGAAAAAAATATCAATTTTGGTTTACACTATAATATCTTTATCTTTTATTATGGTTGGAACTCTCGTTTCCTGTGATTTAGTATGGGAGATGGCAGATATGTTTAATAACCTTATGGTTATTCCTAATGCACTTGCTTTGTTTGCTCTTACTGGAATGGTTGTTTCTAAAAACAAATAATTGTTACAGTTGTTGACGGCTTTTAAAATCTGATATTGTTTTTCTCAAATCAGTTTGAAACTCTCTTTTATACAAAAAGCCCATGTGAGAGCCGTTATCCATAATTATTAACTTGTCGCCCGACATTCTTTTCAGTTGTTTTAGTTGGGTTTTATTGATTAAATAATCATTTTTTGTATGATAAATAACGTAATTATCAGCGTTTTCCAAATAATCTGATATAGCAATTAGCCCAAAACCATGGTTTAGTTCCTTATCTACTGCCTCAATATCAGGCTTTATATAGGTTTCTAAATAGTCATAGTAACCCATGTTATTTATTTTGTTATAAATATCGGATGGCTTATTTTTTGGGGCTTGTTCAATGGTAAAAATAACATCCGACAATTTTTGGTGCATTAAAAATCCTGTGATAAGTTTTGCCTCATCTTCCGTAAACGGCAAATGATTTACCTCAAAGTTTATATCATTTTTTGACTGGTATAGTTTTACGATTTTTGCCGCAGTTAAAGCGACACGCTCTTTAAACTCATCAGGATAAAGTTTCCATTCGTCAGTTATGTTATCAACTTTTTTTAAGGCATACATTAAATCGATAGGCGGGCATATTGCAATATAGCGAGTATTTCCCATTGTATTATCCTGTGATTCCTGTTCGGCTATGAATAATAAATCTATTGCAGAAAGAGAAGTTCCCAACAAAACTTTATCTCCAAATTCGTAGCCGTATTTTTTTTGAAGTTTATCAATAATTCTTGTTGTTGTTGCTCTCATTAAAAGAGCATCTCTTGCAGGCAAGCCGGGGCGGTAATCTTCAGGCATGCTTTTAACAAATTCCCATTGAAAAGGGTTTCCCTGAATTATGACGGAATATCCAGCATCATAAAACATTTTTGCGAAGGTCAAAGGATGGCTTGCTTTTATTCCGTCACCTGTTGACGGATAGATAATTGCAAGCGGAGATTTTTTGTCTTTTTGAAGCATATACTTGAAAGCATAATCGTTTCTGCCTTCTACAATATTAACTTTATCTTTCTTCATTCGTTTTGCAAAACTTCTGTTCCAAGGTGACAATTCGTTCCAGATAGATTTATGGACATCCGGCAAACTAAATAAAGATGTTCTCATTGAGTCTAAAACAGGGCTTTGGGGATTGTACCCTTCAAGATGTATATTTGGGCTTAATGACACATTTTCCAGCCCTAAAATAGATTCGATAACCTCTGTGTTTTCATCTCCGATATAAAAGTTCTCTTTATCCATAATCTTGCCCGATACAGAAAGTTGCGTTTTTTGGTCCTTATGTTTTTTTACACTGACAAAAATTTCTTCTTCTTCGGGTTCTTGTGCAACTTCGTTTGTTCGTAAGCCTGATTTTACTTCAACCCTGTCAAAGTTATTGATTTTTATACAATTATTAATCCCAAAGGCTTTTTTTGTTACCTCATAAGGATCAGCGTAGTTTGATTCAACTAACTCCAGCAATGGTTGAATCATTGAGGTTCTGTTTATTGTAATACAAGCCTTGATTACGGCAAGAATAGGAGTCCCGATATATGTAGTCGGATTAAGAGCCATATCGAACACCCTGCCAAACAGTCCTCTCACTGTCGTAAAGTTCAGAACCGGTGCGACAAAATATGCACCCGGTTTTATGTTTCTTCTTGCAAACGCTTTATCCATGTTATCGTAACTGCGTTCTATTTTTAAGTATCTTTTAGCGGGATCAAAAAAACCTGCAAGACCGACTGTTGTATTCATAAAGAAGCGTTTTGTTTCGTTGCCTGCATTTTTAAAATCTTTTTGGATAAGACTGCTCACAAGTCTGATAGGATATTCTATATTATTAGAAAAACAATAAATTCTATCCATTCCATATTGTGGCATAACCGTTGCCCAGAGGATGTGGATTGGTCTGATTGCGTATTTGTTTAAACCAAGGTTGAAATTAAACATCTTTCTGTTATATTTTTCGTGCTTGTCACGTCCTAAAAATTCATACGCATAATCAGGGTATTTTGTTGGCTCTCTTTGCGGTTCAGTTTTTGCTTTTGCAAGAGCAACGAGGTTGTTCCCTAATAGTGATAATATTATAATTAATGTGATAGTTTTTTTCTTGAACATTTTATCCTACTTATATAATAATGTAAGATTTAACAAATTCCAAATAAATAGCACAACATGGCTATATTATTCGGTTTTTTGTTTAGGTTTTAGTGTTATTATTGCTATAATGCTTGTTATTACGGTTAATATGGCAAGCCATTCCGATATTTTGTAACTTATGTTGAACCCTATTTCCGAATTAAAAATAAAGAATGATGTAATGAATATATAGAATAGCCCCGGAATTAGCGTAATCAAATAATTTTTCTTTTGTTTATAAAGATAAACAGTTGAATACAGGAAGGTTGGAATTGCGATTAATTGATTAACAAAATTAAAATATCTCCAAATCATAAAGAAACCGTTAGAATTAGTTTTAGCCCAGACAATAATAGCAATAATCAGAGCAAAAGTCGGGATAACTATTTTTAAACGATTTGATATTTTCACCTGATTAAGATTTAAAGATTCTGCGATAATCATTCGCAGCCCTCTAAAAGCGGTATCGCCTGAGGTTATAGGTAAAATCACAATAGCGATAGTAACAATAAAGGACAATGCCGGAGCGACAAATGTTTCAGAGATTATATTTAATACGTTAACTGTTCCTATGAGGTTTTCAGGCACTAAATTATGCGAATAGACGTGCATAGCACCTGCTGCCCAAATCATTGTTATAAGAGATTCAATACACATCATCCCGTAAAAAACTTTCTTTCCGGATTTTTCAGAGGTCAAAGTTCTTGAAATAATTGTTGACTGTGTAGAGTGAAAACCTGATAATAACCCACAACTGACCGTTATAAAGAACATCGGTATCAACGGTAATCCGTCAGGGTGAGTATTTAGTCTGTGAAGGTCAAGGTTTTGTATCGTCAAACCATTTGTAATAAAACCTGCAAATACGAGTGTTGTGCCTACCAGTAACAAAAAACCGAACAGCGGATAAAATTTTCCAATAATTTTATCTATCGGAAATAATGGTGCAGATAAAAAATACACTGCAATTACCGCATAGATACACAATATTATCGGGTTTGCCAAACTAAAATCGGTTTGAGCAAAAAATTTATCTGCAATAAGGTCACCTGCCGTATAAACAAATACTGACGTGAGAATTAGTAACATGATTGAAACTATTACAATAAATATTCTATATGGGGTTTGACCTAAATATTTTTTTATAAGTTCCGTAATTTGTGCTCCATTGTTCCTTACAGACAACATTCCCGAAAAATAATCGTGTACTCCGCCCATAAGAATACAGCCTGCGGGAATAATTATGAACGCAACAGGTCCGAAAAGTATCCCCTGTATTGCACCTAAAAGTGGTCCAAGCCCTGCTATATTCAAAATGTGGATAAGCAGGTTTTTCTTTTCACTTAAAGGGATATAATCAACCCCGTCATTTATTCTTTCTGCAGGTGTTTTTTCTTCTGATA
>CAMHDG010000041.1 GCA_946183815.1 uncultured bacterium
GAACCTGCAAGAAAAGGTATGGAAGAAGCACTTGAAGGCGGTATCTTGGCAGGCTATCCTATGATAGACGTTAAGGTTGAACTTTATGATGGTTCTTACCACGAAGTTGACTCTTCAGAAATGGCGTTCAAAATCGCCGGTTCTATGGCTATCAAAGAAGGTTGTAAAAAAGCACAACCTTGTATCCTTGAACCTATGATGAAGGTTGAAATCGAAATCCCTGACGAATTTACAGGTACTATCATCGGTGACATCTCAAGAAGAAGAGGTAGAATCGAAGGTCAAGAACCTATGGGTAATACAGGTAACGTAATCGTTAGAGCAATCGTTCCATTGGCTAACATGTTCGGTTATGCTACTGACTTACGTTCAAATACTCAAGGTCGTGGTACTTTCTCTATGGAATTCCAAAAATATGAACAAGTTCCAGGAAACGTAGAAAAAGAAATCATCGAAAAGGCTGGAAAGGCTTCGTAGAATAAATATAATGTCATTCTGAACTTGTTTCAGAATCTTATATACAACAAAAAGACCGTCAGAGATGGCGGTCTTTTTATAGTTAGTAAGGGTAAATAAAAGTAGGTCAGGCAATGCCTGACAAAAACAGACAAAATAAAAATAAGGTGCGGTAAATTCCGTACCTTATTTTACTAATAATTTTTTGCATATGTTGGGGTAGAAAACCTAACCTACTTGCATTTACCCCATTTACCCCATTTACCCCTATTTAATCCAAAAAATCTAATTGTTCATCTAATGGACTTTTGGCATTCAAATAATTTATAGTTACATTATTTCTTGATGCAATATCATAAACCTTCATAAATCTGTCGTAATCTTTTTGGATATTTTCAGATGGGATAGTAAATGATTCATTTATTTCTCTTGATTTATTTGGAACATCAAAACCTCTGTCATAGGATGTATCAATAAGCAAATTATTATCAGAATCTACCCCTATTTTTTGAATATTTTTCGTATCAATATTTTGATAATTCTTTTTACTATCTACAAATGTAATATGACCTTTAAACGCTGTGTTATTGATACCTAAATTCATAATTTATTCTCCTATTTTTTATTTTGTTTATTATATTGTCAGGCGATGCCTGACCTACAACTATTTTTTTTAAATATTGTTAGGTTTCACCCAACCTACCTGCTCCTATATTTCTACACTTTTGTTGTTATGTATAAAGTAGGTCAACATAAATATTTGCCCCGATATTAAAAAAACGTTACAATTTTCCCTTGTATTACCCATTTACCAAGGGCTATACGGAGGTCAGGCAATGCCGGACAAAATAAATAAGCAGGCTACAACCCAACATACACTATTGTAAGACGAACATTTATAAAACACTAAAAAGGGCTTTCCTTTTTGGATTGCCCTTTTTATTCACTACTTATAGACTTTGAGAAAAATATATTAAAATGTTGTGTTTAATCTTGTTCTGTGTTGGTAAGAAGTGATTTCCAAAACTGCTCTGCTTTGTTGACTTGTCAATGTGATTGATGTGTCTTCAGGTAGTCCGTAGTATTGAGGTGCAGCCTCATCGTTTCTTTTTGCTTCATCACGTCTTAAGATAGCGAACATATCAAACACGTTTTTAGCAAGAACTTTTCTTACACTGTTAAATTCAACATCGTTATGTCTGTCATCATCTGCAACAGAGTCAGCATATTTATCATAATTTGCTCTTAATGCTTCGATTTTTGATGTAATTTGTGATTTTACCGAATCGTCAACATCATCGTTTTGCAGATACTCATCTGCTTTTGCTTTTAAAGTTTCGATAAGTTGGGAGGTAAATTCAGGTGATTCCATAACATTTTCTAAAGAAACCTTACCTGCTTTTACTTCAGGATCAACTGCAAATCTTCCGATTACATCAAGAATGTTATTTTTATCAACACCTGCAGTTGAAAGTTGGAGAGAGCCTAAACCTTGGTTTAATACTGCTTGTACCCAAGTATCAGCAACAGCCTTACCTGCTTCTTCTCTTGATTTGTTATATTCATCATAATGTTTTTGAACTATTTTTTTCAATTTGTTTTGGTCAAATTGGTTATTAAGTATGTCGTCACAATATTCAACGCCTGCTTCAGGATCACTTGCATATTCTGCTCTGATTTTATCAACATCTACTGTTCTACCCCATTTATCGCAATATTCTTCGATAAGAGATAATCTTGAAGTGAATTGAGCACCATAGTTATCTGCTGCCGGAGGGGTTAAATCACCGCTAGGAACACCGCTTGGTGCATAAGGTGATGTTGGGTTAGTTGGGTTAGTTGGATTAGTTGGGTTGAATGGTGCAACCGGATTGAATGGGTTAGTAGGGTTAAATACTGGTGGTGTATAAGTACCTGCACCAGGATTTACCCCAGGGTTTGCACCAGGGTTAGTAGGGTTAGTACCCGCACCAGGATTTACCCCAGGATTTGGATTAATTGTAGGTGGTGTGAATGTTCCACCAGGTAATGAAGGTGGGTTTTGACCAAATGGTGTTACATAAGTTGCACCTAAAGGAGCAAGCAAACCACTTGTTTGCATATATTGCTGATAAGAAATATTAGAATTCATTGTTGCTGCTAAATTTCTGTTACCTAATTCAACATCAGCATAAGCACTTGGATCAATAAAATCTGCTACGTTTAACATCCCTATAACTGCAGGATTTTCGTGTGATGCAACTGCTACTCCGTTTAATGCAAGTATTTGTGATTGCGCAAAGTTTGCTCTTTGGTAAGTACCATTGTTGTAAACCCAAAGTCCATTTGGAAAACCTTGAACTGCCATATTTTTAATCCCCCGTATTTAATTCCCTCTTCTATAAAGTTTTTCTAAAACGGATAATTGACTTTTTTAAATAACATGTTTACATTTCTTAACATCATGGAAACCCATGCCATGACTGAATTTGGCATGAATTAAGATAGGGTGGGGATTATAGATTTTTGATATTTTTTTAAAAATAGAACGGGAAAATAAATTCCCGTTCATTATGTATTATGTTATTAGATAATAAACTTAAACAAATATACCTGTTGGACCTAAAGGTGCAAGTAAACCGCTTGTTTGCATATAGGTTTGGTAAGAACCCATAGAACCCATTGATGCGCAGAGGTTTCTGTTACCTAATTCAATGTCGCTGTAACCGCTTGGGTCTAAAAAGTTTGCCACATTCTGCATCCCTATTACTGCAGGGTTTTCATGTGATGCAACAGGAATCCCGTTCATTGCAAATATGTCTGATTGATTAAAAGTTGTTGGGGTATAAGACCCATTGTTGAAACTCCAACATCCTGATGGAAATCCAATAGTCATTTCTAATTCCTCCATATAATAATGTGTAATACTAAATATTCAATTTTCAAATTGTTTTTAATTATGAACAAAACCCATGTATCCGGCATTCGCACTTATACAAGTTGTACTTTTTGGCACTATCAGTAAACTGTGTATGATAATTAATACACAATCTAAATCTTGATGTGTGAAAATACAAATGTTTGTTCAAATTTTGAGAGTTACGATGCTAACTCCTATCAATTTAGCACCTTAATTCCCTATTCAGTTAAAGAACTCAAGAGTAACACTATTATGAGATGTAATAATTATCGAGCATATAGTGTTATTTTTAACTAAACCCGTTCATTAAAAACGTATCTAATTACTCTTTTAATTCCCGTACCATGATAAAGTTTTTTTCATTTTAATTATTGCCTATTTTATAAAATGCAATTTACAAAACTTAATAATCATGAAAATACATGTGGTTACTGAATTTGACATGATTCAATAATAATGCGGGCATGGAAAGGGCTTGCTTTTTTTTGAAAAATGGTTAAAGTTAATAGAGTAACGATGTTGATTAAAAAAATAACCAACAAAGAAACAGTGTTTATTTAAAGACAAATTTAAGATAAAATAGGAGGTGTTAAAACAAAATTAGAGGAGACTTTATATGAAAATTGCGGTACTATCGGATATACATGGAAACTTGCTCGCATTAGAGGCTGTGTTAGAAGATATACAGAAGAAAGGATGTGAAAAGATTTTATTTTTAGGCGATTATGCGCTTGCAGGACCTGAACCGAGTGACACTGTCAATTTTTGTATGAGTTTATCCGAGCATGACAACATTGAAATGATACAGGGCAATACTGATAAAATGATAGCCGATTTCAGTGAAGAAGTATATGAAGCAGTAAAAAGGGGAGCACCCGTAATGGCAAACGCACTACGAGAGGAGGCAACTCATTTATCAAAGTCCCAGATAGAATTTTTAAGGAACTTACCTGTCCAAAAAGAACTTGAGGTAGACGGGGTAAAAATTCTTATGGTACATGGTTCTCCAAGAAGAAACAATGAGGACATCTTACCTGATACGCCATTAGAGGAGGTAGAAAAGATGCTGGATGGGGTAGATGCAGACCTTATACTTTGCGGGCATACCCATTTACCATGTGGATTTCAGACCAATACAAGACAGACAGTAGTTAATGATGGCAGTGTAGGCAGACCGTTTACGGACAACCCCGAAAGTTGTTATGTGATTATATCGACAAAAGGTAACGGTGAATATGAGGTTGAGCATAATTTCGTTAAATATGATAATTATCAGGCAGCTAAAGTGCTTGCACAAAGAGGCTTTGAGGGAGCGGAAAAATTAGCAAATAACCTTATTCACTCCACCGAAAGACATTTTTAAGAAAAAAAAGCAGGTAATACCTGCTTTTAATTTTAAATATATTATGTAAACTGTAAACTTATTTACCTGTAGAACCGAAACCTCCTTCACCTCTGTTGGTGTCGGTTAGTTCTGTTACAACCTCAACTTTTGCCTGCTCGTATTTTGTTATGACCATTTGGGCTATTCTTTCATCAGGCTGAATTGTATATTCCTCATTAGAAATATTAACTACCGCAACACAAACCTCACCTCTGTAATCTTCATCAATCGTACCAACACAGTTTATCAAAGTTATGCCATGCTTAATAGACATGCCTGAACGTGGTCTAATTTGGGCCTCATAGCCATGTTCAAGTTCTATTTTTAAACCGGTAGGAATCAGAGTTCTTTCTAATGGTTTAAGAGTTAACGGTTCAGATATTGCTGCGCATAAATCCATGCCGGCAGCACCTTCTGTTTTGTATTCAGGTAAAATTTTATTATGGTCTAATCTTTGAATTTTTAATACGGTCATATTATAATCCCCCTCTTTATATTATTTTACATAGTGAATAGTGAATAGTGAATAGTGAATAGGATTTATGTAACATAAATTATTGTTTAGCGGTGAAACCGCTAAACAATAATTTACAGTGACTAGGTGATTAAGTGATTAAGTGACTAAGCAAGCCGATTTTCAATCGGCAATTATACTTTGGCTTTTAGCCAAATTCTTAGTCACTCAGTCACCTAGTCACTTAATCACTTTTACAAATATCTGCTCACTACGTTCGCTTCTAAACAATAATTTACCTTTACGCTATAATAATAACGGAGGGATTATGTCAGATTTCACAAAATTAGAAGATGTTTTAAATTTTAAAGGTAACAGAATAATTACCAAAAGAATTGAACCTTACGATGTTATTGAATCAGCAAAAAAATTCTATGATGTCACAGATTATACTTTTACAGGAAGAAATAAGTTTGAGATTTTAGATAAATTTTTAACCGAACTAAACTCTTTAAAGGTTGCAGGCATGGGATTATACATGAAGAACGTCAACAAATTTTATTTATTAAAAATAAAAGAGAACCCTGAAAACAAAACAAACATAGAACTATTACATTCATTACTTATCAGTAAAGAATACGGTTTTAGTGAAGATGAGCAAATAAACAAACAGGGAATAGAATATTCGACAAACACAGACTATGCACTTGAACAAATAGATATGGGAAAAGCAGAAGCCTCTTTTATATTAATATAGAAATAAGCCCTGCAAAAGCAGGACTTATTATAGGGTTTAATATATATTTAATTCTCCACCCATATATCCCTATTCGTTACAGCCAAAAGCAATAGTAACGTGTTCTTTAGGGTTAATAGCAGAGATTTTATAACCCTTAGCATCTACCATATAAGCAACTTCATCACCTGTTGTTTGTAACAGACCTAAAGTACCTGATAAAGCAGTTCTTGTTAAGTCGATAGGTGCTTTTAGAGTATCAACCGTTGCATCAGCAAGGCTTCTGCCTGCTGCCACAAACTGACCTTGGAATGTTTCGCCAAGTGCAATACCAACACCTGATGCAACATCTTCACCTGCGTTACCGAGGTTAGATAACATACCGCCTGTTGTTCTGCCGACTATACCAATCATTGAACCTGCCAGTGTTAATGGAGCAGACACAATTCTTGATATAATATTTGGGGTATTTGATTTATCAACTTGAGCGGTCAGAATTTGTCTAGGTAAAGTTGCACGACAACCACAGTTTTCGATTTCAGTAAAGGCAAGTTTTAACGCACCCTTTTGACATCCGGATGGTCTTACTACCTCTATAACTTTACCGTAAACATTTGAACCTTCAGGGAATACCTGACCGTCAATAGTTACTTCTTCAAGCGTTTTTGCTGCAAATTTTTGACCTACGTGAGAAGATTTTGCGTTAATTTGGTCTTTAAACTCAAGTTGTAACGTAGGAATTTTAACGATTTCCTGATTCTCTACATAGGCAGTTCTATCCTCTTTTTGAGGCGGACAGCAGTTGTTAGCGGTTGCAGGATTCTTGTCGTAACCTAATGCTACACGTGCTGATTGCAACATTGAGGCAACATCTGCCCTTGTTGCATCCTTAAACGGTGCAATTACATTAGGGTTAGGCGTATTCTGTAACACACCCTGTTCAAGTGCTTTTGCAATAGGAATTTGTGCCCACGCAGGAACTGTTTTACCGTCACAATATTTTGATAATATTTCTTGTGCCTTACAATTATCTATATCACAAGTAATCGCTTTTGATATAGCACAAAGCACTTCTGCTCTTGTTACAGGGTTAGACGGTTTGAATAAACCGTTTGGATAACCTTTCATTAAGTTTTCATGTACTGCCTGACCTATCATGTTATTAGCCCAGTGACCTGACGGAACGTCACGAAAAGCGTTTGTGGTACTTGCACAATTTTCTTTATTGAACCCTTTAATTAACATCGTTGCAAATTCTGCTCTTGAAATATTACGTGATGGTCTGAACATGCTATCAGGATAACCAACAACAACATCATTCATAGCAAGTTTTGTAATATCACAAGATGCCCAGTATCCTGATGCTACATCAGGGAAAGAACTTCCGATATTATTGTAATCACGTTGCAGCCCTGCTGCCCCACCTGTAACACATCCCTCTTTGTTTAAATCATAAGGAACAAGTGTTTTCTTGATTGCTTCAAGTGAGTTTTGGGTTTCCATGTGGATAGGAGTACCGTTACCGTCCATTTTAGCCTCATCTCTCATAATACGGATACCGTTATGAGATGATAAGTCATTAAGACAAGGTATATTAGCAGCCGCACCTGTTATGGAAGAGTCGGTGCTGACCATTGAACCACTTGTCGTTTCAGATAATCTCCTTGGCGAAACTGTGAATCCGTCTCCACGAAACACGCCATTTGTGGCATCTTCTCCTATATAGTTGTTATAACCATAAATAGCATTTGGGTATGCGTAAATCTGACGCATGTTTGATTTGTTCAAATCAAGCGTAGATGGACACATTGCAGATGCAGGTGAGTCACATTTTGGCGTAGTGGTTTCGCAAGGGCATGCCTGACCTGTTACAACAGGTCTTTCCTGTTCACAGCCACATGATGACGGTGCTGTAATAACAGGTTTTTGGTTACATGGACACGCTGCCATTGTTGTTGCGATAGAACATGTTGTTATACCAACGGCAATAGCGGCTGCCAGTGTAAGTTTCTTTATCGTCATTTTAACCTCCTTTTGTAGAGCGACTTTGCTCTAAACTGACTAATAAATTATTGTTCTCTTTTCTTTCGTTTTCATTACATATTTAGTCAGGCATGTTGGATAGTATAATTTTGTCTTTAATTTGAATTGGTGTATAATATATTTGAGTGAATAGTGAATGTAAAAATTTGCTTTTTTCAGTATTTGCTTGTATCTGCCGAAGTGGTGGAATGGTAGACACGTGCGTTTCAGGTGCGTATGGAGCAATCCGTGGGGGTTCAAGTCCCCCCTCCGGCAATTATTATAAAAAACGATGACAAAAGTCATCGTTTTTTTTTATAGGTTTTCAGGACAGTTTAGATGCGTTTTTGTTGGCTACAATGCCGAGTTGTTGGGAGTTTAAGGCAGTTTTAGATTTTTGAGATGTACCGGACTATTCTTGCACTTTTGTCCTGATTTTTGCACTCTTTTGCACTGATATTTTTGTTTTTTAGAATTTTTCATTCCTTAAAGTGCCAATTTATTTGAATTTTTACTCTGTGCAATAAAGTGCAATAAAGTGCAAAAATAATTTATCTTGCATTTTGATATGTGTAGAAATGTCTCTGAGATTGAGATTTAAGACTTGATGTTTCTGCGAAACAGAGACATTAATGTGTGTATAAAGGAATACGCACATGGCAGAATTTACTCCCGAAAAATGTAAACAAATAGCACTCGCAAGATTAGATCTTGTTCATCAATGGCTTGAGTTCAGAAAGAAATCTCAAAACAAACTCCAAGCTGATTATGATTTTGTAAAATTGCACAATACTTCAAATTCTCATCTTTTTGAGATTTTAGGTAAAATCTCCCGCGGGAGTTTGCACCGTTGGTATGCGATGTTAAACGGAAGAGAAGATTATACAAAGCTTTTGCCACGGTATAAATATAGTAGTGTCAATGATTATAGAACTGTACTTAATGACAATGAAATCAAAATATTTATGGGGTTGCTTCTGCATCCGAATAGATTATCAATCGGAAAAGCAATCGCGTTAACCAAATATAAATTAAAAGAGCAGGGACAAAGTTTTATTCCGGCTGATATCACATTTAGAAGATATGCAAAATGGTTTAAGGATAATAATTACGACAAATGGATTTTAGCTCGTGACGGAGAAAAAGCACTATCAGATAAAGTTGAACCATATATAAAACGTGATGCAAGTTTGCTTGAGGTCGGGGATATTCTTGTTGCAGACGGACATAAATTAGCTCTTCAGGTAATTAACCCGTTTACAGGTAAACCATGCAGAGCAACATTAGTCGGATTTTTAGATTGGAAATCAACCGCATTAGTTGGTTATGAAATTATGCTTGAAGAAAACACCCAATGCATTGCTTCTGCACTCCGTAATGCAATTATCAATCTTGATATGATACCGAAAGTTGTTTATCAGGATAACGGCAGAGCATTCAGAGCAAAATATTTTACCGATGATAAAGGATTTACCGAACTTGGGTTTCAGGGTTTGTATTCAAAGTTAGGAATTGAAACAGTTTTTGCAAGACCATATAATGCCAGAGCAAAAGTTATTGAAAGATTTT
>CAMHDG010000042.1 GCA_946183815.1 uncultured bacterium
ATTGTTTTAGTAAAGGCTTACCAATTAAAGATGTAGTAACCATTTCATTCAAACCGCATGAGCGAAGAACATCATGCACTTTTGCTTTTGTTCTTTCTTCTAATGTTATTTCAGGAGTACCCGATTTTGCAGGAAGGGTAGGTGCAATTTTATCGTAACCGTTAATTCTTGCGACCTCTTCAATTAAATCAACCTCTCTTGTAACATCATTTGCTCTAAATGACGGAACTCTGTATTTCCCTGCGATTTCATTCCCGCCCAACAGTTCAAACCCTAATCTTTCAAGAATAGTATTACTTCTTGATGCCTCAATAGTACAACCTAAAAGTTTAGACACCTGATTATAGCGTAATGTAATTTCAGGATTTTCAATTTTATTTTTACCTGTTTCAACAATACCCTCAATTTTTGCATCCGCAAAATCTACGAGCAACTGCATCGCTCTCATAAGCCCCGGTTTAACAGCCTCAATATCAACCCCGTGTTCAAAACGAGAACTTGCCTCTGATCTGTAACCTACACTTCTTGCACTTTTTCTTGTTGTTGCAGATGGGAAATAAGCCGCTTCTAATGCAATATTTTTAGTATTTTCATCAACTTCAGAGTTTGCCCCGCCAAATACACCTGCAATACAAACTCCGTCATTTTCTGTTGAGATTAAAACAGTTTCCTTTGAACAAACTCTTTCCTCTCCGTCAAGAGTTACGATTTTTTCACCATCATCAGCACGTCTTACGCATAAATAGTTTCCTATTTTATCAAAATCAAAAGCATGTAGCGGAGTGCCGTATTCTAATAAAACATAGTTTGTAATATCAACCACGTTGTTTATCGCCCTGATACCTGATGCGACAAGTCTTTTTTGCATCCAGTCAGGTGACGGCTTGATAACGATATCTTTTAATAACCCGATAGAATAGAATTTACAAACATCACTATCTTTTATCTCAACTTTAAATTTGTCGGTTGAAAAATCTTTAGTAGGTTCAAGGTAAGAGAATTTTAAAGGTCTGTTAAATATTGCAGATAATTCTCTTGCAATACCTACTACAGAAAACTGGTCGCCCCTGTTTGCAGTTGGTGCAACATTAAGAACAATGTCTTTTTCAAACCCTAATAATTCTTCAACATCAACCCCGGGTTGCACATTAGGAAAAATTCTGTTTAAAATTAAAATACCATCTTCCTCTTGATAGTTTCTGTCTGCAACCCCTAATTCATCATCGGAGCATAGCATCCCCTCTGATTCAACCCCTCTGATTTTAGCAGGAGTGAGTGTAAACTGTTCACCTGTATGGCGGTCTAAAACTTTACTGCCGACAGATGCATAAGGAATAATTTGTCCCTCTTCAATATTTTGCCCGCCACAAACAACAGTTTTTAACCCTGAACCGTTATTTATTGTCACTAAATGCAATTTATCAGCGTTTGGATGTTGATCTATTTTTTCAATACGAGCAGTAACTATATTTGTAAATTGAGCCTTTACTTCCTCAATTTCCTCAACCTCTAACCCACTAACAGTGAGTTCATGTGCTATTTGCTCAACTTGTAAATCTGATAAATCAACTAATTCATTCAACCAATTAAGAGAAACTTTCATTTATTAAAATCCTTTCTAAATCCCCTGTATTCTTACCCCAATTATATGACAAACACACTAAAATGTGAATTATTTTTGATGTATAGTGATTATATGTTCAAAGAAAAATTTATAAGTGGCAAGAAAGTTTTTTATTCAGATTTAATTCCGGAATTAGAACACTATTTCACAACAAGGGGAATAACGGTTGATGAGGACTTCGAGGGAAATAGAAAATATTTAAAAGTTGACAGTCTTATCCACCCGAGCCAAACCCACAGTTCAAATGTAGATTTTGCAAGAGTCGGGAAAAGTGATTATCCTGACACAGATGCACTAATTTTAACAAATTTTGAACAAGGGCTATATTTAAGATTTGCTGACTGCACACCGGTTATTTTATACGATAAAAAAGCAAATATTGGGGCTATCGCTCATGCCGGCTGGCGTGGAACAGTTGCAGGAATTGTACCGAAAACGGTTAAAAAGATGCTTGAGTATTCAACAACAAATATAACAGATATTTATGCAGTTATAGGGCCTGCAATAAGTCAGTGTTGTTATCAGGTAGGACAAGAGGTCATAGACGGGGTTAAATCGAGCATAAACAATACCACAGGGCTAATAACAAAAGATTTTTATATTGATTTAAAAGGAATAAACGCTCAACAACTTCTTGAGATAGGTGTTCCTAAAGAAAATATTGATATATGCCCATTCTGTACTGCATGCAGAAACGATTTGTTCTACTCTTACAGAAAAGAAAACGGCACACCTAACAGGCATAATGCCGTAATAAAATTAAAAAAGGCAACCGTATAACGATTGCCCTTATATGTCTTTGTATTTGATTATGAGAATTAACTCATAGTTACTTAATTTTATCAAATATTAGAATAATAATCTGAATAATAAGAATCTCTTATTAAGTTTTTCAGAGAATTTTTTCAAATTGTGAACAGTTGCAGCAGTATCTTCCACAACCTGTTTTATATTTGCTTTATCTTTTGTATTATTAACAACCTCTAAAGTTGTAGAAATATTACATAATGCCCTGTTCACATTATCAATAGTCTGCATAAGATTATTTTTTAACTTTTCGTCTTTAGACATTCTGTTAACAGAATTACTGATTTCAGCAATATTATTAACAGTTGTAGTTAAATCTGAAGCAAACTTTTGAGCATCAACTGCTCCGATAATAGGAGCAAGTTCATCAGCAAGACGGCTCATTGATTTAGCAGTCTGTAACATTGTCGGCTTAAATTGAGGATCGCCAATAATATTATTAACATTCTTTGACAAATCGTTAAAGTTTTTAGAAACATCGTTCATCATAGTCATCATTGTATTCAAATCTTTTCTTGACTCATCAATAAGTAATTCAGCCTTACCCAAAGTTGAAGATGCTCTTGCCGTAAGAACTTTAACATTTTCAACAGACTGTTTTAAATCAGCAATCATAGACTCATCTAAAATTTCATTCAATTTTTTATTTGTTTCTGTCAGAGATTCTGCTGCCTGATATTGCAAATCAAGAAAATCTGCAATTCTCATAGGTTCAAGAATAGTATATGGCGATGTTTGATGCGGATAAGGGATAGCAGAATTGTCGAGAGGTCTTATTCTCAACTTATACACACCCTTATCAGATACAACCTCTCCCACCATAAACTGTGGCAAAATAAGTCCCGGTAAATCAATTCTGTAATCATATCTGTAAGCATACGGAGTAGATATACCATCAACCAGATTTTTAGGAATAACAGACCGACTCAAAATCTGTGTACGCTTTACAACACCAACATCATAATATTTATCATCAAGTTTTATCTGAACAGGAGCGCCTTTTTCAAGAGAATAAGTATTTGAAGGGATATAAACTGCCTTCAATTTTGGAGGAGTAATTTCAAGGAATTGTTCCCCAATAAGCCCTGACTGCTGAATAGAAAGCATAGATGCTTTTGGTATTTTTACATTAGGGTTTGTAATAACAAATTTCAGTTTAACATAACTGTTATCACCCTCAACAACAGGGATAACTTCTTCCACTTGTCCAACTCTTAACCCCATCATCTGAACGGCAGAACCGGGGCGGATACCGTTTACGTCTTTAAACTGAACCTCAATTCTGGCAGCAGACGAAAACGCACGACCTTTTACCCATAAAACCGTACAGAAAAATATAGTTAACGCTAATAACGATAACACTCCCACTTTAAACGATGATGAAAATTTCATTTTTATATCCTCTTTCTTCCTATATTATTCAAAACTTAATTTTACCTCAACTTTATCCTTTTAACATCTTCATAGGACCATCAAGGCTGGCAGAAACAAACTGCTTTGTATAAGGGGTATCCTGACGGCATAACTCATCAGGAGTACCATAAAACACACACTTACCACCATATAGCATCAAAACCTTATCCGCTGTACGTGTAATTGTTGACATCTGGTGAGTTACAACAATAGATGCTGCGTGTGTTTCATTCTTTAATCTCACAATATAATCTTCAATCAGAGTTGATGACATAGGATCAAGCCCCGCAGTCGGTTCATCATACAAAATAATATCAGGTTCTGTTACAATGGCACGTGCAAAACTTACACGCTTTTGCATACCGCCTGACAATTCAGACGGATACTTTTTCTCTACCCCTGCAAGACCAACAAGTCCCAACTTTTCTCTTACAATCTCTTTAATTTGCTTTTCAGTATATTTTTTTCTTAAATCTTTTCTTTCATGAAGAGCAAACGAAATATTTTCATAAACATTAAGAGAATCAATTAACGCAGAATATTGAAACACCATAGCAATATCACCTGTTGTAATAATCTCTCCACAATCTTTCTGAATAAGTCCGCTGATTAATTTTAAAACAGTACTTTTACCAGAGCCGCTGAAACCGACAATAGCAAGAATTTCGCCCTGTTCGACCTTAAAGGATAAATCATCTATAACCCTATTTTTCCCAAAAGATTTTATTAAATTTTTAACCTCAATACTCATATATTTTATCTACCTCTAAAAGAAAAACATAATTGAAAATACCAAATCAAGCAATACAATCGCAACAAATGACCAAACAACTGCTTTTGTAGTAGCCTGACCAACCCCCTTTGCACCGCCTGATGCTTTATATCCGCATGTACAACTGACAAGGGCTATCGTAAACCCAAAAGTCACTGCCTTCAACATAGCAACATTCATATCTTTTAAATACAGTCCTCTGTAAACAGAATCAAAATACGCTTTATAAGATAAGCCTGATGCCAAATGAGCGGCAACACCACCGCCTATAATCCCGACAACAGATGCTACAACAAGCACCAACGGCATCATTAGGACACCTGATAACACCCTTGGCACAAATAAATACTCGATAGGGTCAACCTTCAAAACCTTTATCGCATCAATCTGCTCTGTTACACGCATGGTAGCAAGTTCAGATGCAAGTGATGAACCAATCATGGAAATTATCGCAAAACCTGACATAATAATACCGTCTTCACGTATAATAAGCATTGCAACAAGTAACCCAACAAAGTTTCCTGCCCCCTGTTTTACCATCTCACCTGCAACCTGCATAGACACAATAACAGATGACATACCGACAATAGAAAGTGTTATAGGAAGCGAACTCACCCCAAATCTTGCACACTGCTCTATCAACACCTTTTTATCGACATTACCTTTTATAATATGCTTAAAAACTCGATAACCATATCGAACCATATCACCTATAGTAGTTGTTAATGAGACGAACTGATTAAACAAGTATCTGAATACTGTATATGTAACTGTTCCCTTAAATACATACGTGTCCATATTATTAATCGTAACAAAATTAATCAAATTTGGCTATTTTGTAATAAAAATTAAAATGTTAAAGAGTCAATCCTTCCCTTAATATCATCAGAATTAAAGATATAATTGCCTGCAACAAGGTTATTTGCACCTTTTTTAACGCAATATTTACCTGTAACATCATTAATCCCGCCATCAACCTGTAAATACTGACCGTCAGCCTGTCTTTGTTTTATATAAGGCAACTTATCAGCACAATCCTGCATGAACTTTTGTCCTCCAAACCCCGGCTCAACAGTCATGACTAATATTAAATCAGCAATACTTATAAATTTTTCTATTTCTTCAGGTTTAGTTTTCGGTTTAATTGATAAACCCGCCATAATTCCATAAGATTTAATTAAATCAATTACTTTCTGCGTATTCTTCCCCGTTGCCTCATAGTGAACCGTCAACAAATCAGCACCCGCTTTTACAAATGGTTCTACATATTTTTCAGGATTTTCAATCATTAGATGGACATCTAAAACCAAATCTGTAACTGCCCTCAATGATTTTACAACAGGTACACCAATAGTTATATTCGGAACAAAATGTCCATCCATAACATCAATATGAAGCCATTTTGCGCCACCATCTTTAACAGATAAAATGTCACGTTCTAAATTTGCAAAATCAGCCGATAAAATTGACGGAGATATTATAACGCTACTCATTATTCTCCTCCTCAATAATACCCAATTCAGCACATGCTTTGTATGCCGCATCCTGCTGGGCATCTTTTTTAGTATGACCTTCACCCTGTGCTAAAACATTTCCCTGATAAGAAACACTTACGACAAAAACAGGACTGTGGGGAGGTCCTTTCATTTCTATCACCTGATATAAAGGTAATTCCCCGTTGATTTTTTGGGTATATTCCTGCAAGACTGCTTTTGCATTATATTTTTCAAAATGTTGCTCTATATCATCAGAATAAGGCATTAAATTCTCGTTTAAAAACTTTTCGACATAATCAATTTTACCGTCAAGGTAATAAACCCCTAAAACCGCCTCAAAACAACAAGCAATATTAGACTCTCTGTGCCTGCCGCCTGTGTGTTCTTCGCCTGTACCCAGTATAATATGTTCATCTAAGCCCATTTCAAAAGCAAGTTTTGATAGTGTCATATCAGAAACAAGAATTGAACGTATTTTAGACAATTCTCCCTCTTCATAATCAGGATATTTATCATAAAGGAGGTTTGACACAACAAGTTTAAGAACAGCATCACCTAAAAATTCTAATCTTTCATAATTTTTAGAATAATCAAGAGAGTGCTCTTTTGTATAAGAAGGATGCGTAAAAGCAGTCGTCAACAATTCTTTATCAGAACATTCCACATCTAACAAATTAAACTGCATTATAACAACCCTTGTAAAAACGATTTAAGATTACAAATAGTATTTGTATCATAAACTACATATTGAAAATAATAATACAACACAGGCAGAGTGAACACATAACTATCTATTCTGTCAAGAAAACCGCCATGCCCCGGAAGAGTGTTTCCTGAATCTTTAACACCTGCATCACGCTTAATCAAAGACTCGCACAAATCCCCAATTTGAGCGAATATAGCAATCAAAATACCTGCAACTAAACATTGCCATAAAGCCAACTGTATATATCTCGGATTAAATAACGGAATAATACAGCCAATTATAATCGAACTTATAATAGCACAAATTGTTCCGCCTATTGCACCTTCTATTGATTTATTTGGGCTTACAACAGGGGCTAATTTGTGTTTGCCGAATTTACTTCCGAAATAATAACAACCGGTATCAGTAACGATTACCCCGAAGAAAAGCAACACAACAAAACTCAAACCGACACAATCACCTGTGTGTTTTACCAAGTAGTGATAAGTTGGTTGTGAACCAATATCCCTGATAAAAATGAAATACAGAGGGAACAAGCCGCTATATATAAAACCAAATATTGTTGTTGTTACATTTGCGATGTAGGGTTGTTTTCCTCTAAACAAAACCCAGATAAAAGCAGATATTGAAAATAACGTAAGTGCAAAAGAGAGAAGATTAAATCTGTTAAGATAAGCAAGCACAGCAAAAAATGCATCTGCAAAAAGAATAAGTGTTAAAGAAGGATAAAACCCTTTATGCTTTAAAATACACACATACTCTTTAGTTGCACAAACAATAACAAAAAAAGTGATAAGGAACAACGGTAATCCGCCCCACAATAATGAAAACAACATTGTGAAACCCATCACCACTCCCGTTATTAAACGTGTTATGTTTTTCTTATCCATTTAATCTATACTCTCCTCACTCACTTAACAAAATTATACTGTCATAACCTCTTTTTCTTTATCAGAAACAGATGTATCAATAAGTTTTGTATATTTATCAGTAACTTTTTGAATTTTATCCTGATTGTCTTTTACCACATCTTCAGGAAGATTCTCTGCCTTTTCTGCCTTTTTAAGTGCATCAGCCATATCACGTCTTACGTTTCTGACAGCGATTTTTGCATCTTCACCCATTTTTTTGACATCTTTTGCAATTTCTTTTCTCTTTTCTTCAGTCAAAGGCGGGAACACTAATCTTAAACAAACACCGTCACTATTTGGTGCAATACCGATTTCTGCCTTAATAATTGCTTTTTCTATATCTTTAATAATAGACTTGTCAAACGGAGTAATAACAAGAGTAGTACCGTCTTGAACGGTTACTTGCGAAAGTTGTTTTAAAGGAGTTGGTGCTCCGTAATAATCCACCTGCACTTTATCAAGAATACCAGGGTTTGCACGACCTGTTCTTACTGTTGCAAATTCTCTTTTCATTTGTGCAATAGCCTTTTCCATTTTTTCTTCGCCTGTTTTGAATAAAGAATCAACTGTTTCTGACATTTTAACCTCTTTCTTTTATCATTCTATATTATAAACTCTAAACTATTTACCCTATTTACCCTATTTACCGACATACGAACCGATTTTTTCGTCTGCCATAATTTTTTTCAAACTTCCTTTTGCGTTAAAATCAAACACTACAATCGGAATATTATTTTGCTCACAAAGAGTACAAGCAGAAGCATCCATGACCTTTAACCCTTTATGAATAATATCTGAATAGTGAACCGTATCTAATTTTTTAGCATTAGGGTTAGTTCTCGGATCATCATCATAAACGCCATCAACGCCATTTTTAGCCATAAGCATCGCCTCAGCATCTATTTCTGACGCACGCAGGGCAGCAGCAGTATCAGTTGTAAAGAACGGATTCCCTGTACCTGCGGCGAATATAACAACTCTGCCTTTTTCAAGGTGTCGAATTGCTCTGTGTCTGATATATGGTTCAGCAATCTGACGCATAGTAATTGCAGACTGGATACGGCAATCAATATTTGCCTTCTTCAAAGCACTCTGAAGCGCAACGGCGTTCATAACAGTAGCAAGCATACCGATATAGTCACCTGATGCTCTGTCCATACCAAGTTTTGCACTGTTATTCATTCCTCTGAAGATATTTCCGCCCCCGACAACAACAGCAACTTCTACTCCTTCATCAAGGATTGACTTTATTTCATTTGCCATCATTGCAACAGGTTCATAATCTATGCCAAATTCCTGACTACCAAGCAGTGCTTCCCCACTTACTTTTAGCAGAATACGTTTATATTTTGGATTACTCATCTCTATCCCTTACTTATTCATATACACTAAATAACACTTAAATCTTAAAACAAAAAGCGGGAAATGTAAAGTTAAATATTATTAAATCAAAGCAATAAACAACGGACTGTCACGAAAATCAAAGATTTTTATGCGGGAATGAGCAAATTGACGTTTGCTCCCGCTCCCGCAGTTGCAGCGACAAATTACCAACTGTAACATTGTATATAATTACAAAAAATAAATACCACACCCAATCAGTTTTACCTTAAACTGACCAAATATGGT
>CAMHDG010000043.1 GCA_946183815.1 uncultured bacterium
TTCTCTCTCTCCAAGGAGAGATATATCTGCTTCGCAGATAAACAATAATTTAAAATTATATTAATATTTTGTAGAAACTTTTATTTTGTAATAAAATGAAAAAGTACAGAATCATAAATCAAAATGGAGATATGTATGAAGAAATTTGTATTAGGGTTAGTATTATCACTTATAATGGTTTCGCCTGTATTTGCGTGGGATGTTCATACAGTGCCGGAACTTCAAAAGAGAATGAATGAGGTTGGGTTTAATATATTAAATTCAAACCGTATAGAACACAGACTGATATTTATGGTAATAAACAGGGTTTATACTCGTGACCGTTGGGCTGATGTGAGTTCGGTAAACAGAACGGTGTGGTTAAAACCGACAGTTCTTCCGTATATTGACAGCGATGATGAACTTGCAGGCTTGCTTGCTCACCAAATATCACACGGGGTTGATACGTATAACGGAGTTTTAAGAGGGTATATCTCAATTTTGAATTACTGGGTTTCACCTAATAAATATGATATGCTTGCGGATAAAAGAGCCGTTGATTATATGGTAAATGCAGGTTATAACCCGTTAGGCTATATTGTAATTCTTAACAAAATCATGCAACAATATAGATATGACGCTTTTTCTAATCACACTCTTATCACAAGACGTATGATGAAAATATATGAGTATATTTATCAAAAATATCCGTCTATCCTAGCGGATAACGAATATAAAGATAATATCTATTATCAAAATTTCTTGTTAGTATCAAGAAAAAACAGACTTATGTTACAAGAAAAAGTTGAAACAGGTTCAAAAAAGAAACTAAATTATCGTTATTAATATGAAGAAACTTATTGCAATATTTTTAATAGTAATGATATCTCCGCTATCAGCACTTGCAGGTGTTACATCAGGTGTTGACCATTCTGACGGGAGTCAGTCAAGAGTGGCACTTTTAAAGAAAGCAGCACCTATTGAAGATGAGTTTGTAAAGTCGGATGCTTTCCCAAAAGTCATGCCTGTGTATGTAAAACAGGCTGATCCTATTGTTGACGATATCGTTATTCCGTATGAAAAAAGTGGCAAGACGTTTAAAATATGGGCAGGTAAAACCGGACAGGCAAACAAAGTAACGATTGATGACGAACTTATTGATTCTGATTTTATCTCAAGTGCCGGTGGTATATCGGTGTTAAAAAATCATAAAAATGTTCTGATTGAAGATGATTTTGCAAAAAATAATGCTCATAAAAATAAGATAGCAAAAGTTAAAATTAAGAATAAATACGATTTTACAAAGGCTCAAGTGCCTGTACATTTAAAAATAGTAAAGGCTTTATCAACCAAAAACCACATATCAGAGGGTGATTCCATTTTGTTTAAGACAACAAAAGATGTTGAATTGAACGGGGTGTTTTTGCCAAAGGGAACACAGGTTGTAGGCAGAGTTGAAACAATATCTGCCTCGGATAAAATGGGTTGCCCCGCTAATATCGTTTTGGACAATTTTTATGTAAAAGATAAACCGGAGATTTTCTTGTACGGTCGTGTATCAAAGACGGGTGCAAACCGTTCTATATGGGTTTATCCTCTTTATCAGGCAGGTAACATAATGTTTTATGTCGCAGGTTTTATTTTTGTTCCTATCCATGGCGGTCATGCAAAAATCTTATCAAAAGATACGTTTACTGTGTATTATGAATCAGAGATAATTGGGAACACAAAATCTGATGATAAAAGTGCTAATTAATCTTTTATCCTTATTTTAGAATTATTTTTGGGTACTATTTTTTAATGATTATTTGTTTTTTAAAACGTAGGTGTAGAAAAGAGCCTTGTAAAACCTTGGTCTGAACAAAAATAGTGGTCTGTGCTTTACGTATAACAATATTGATACGACTTGATTAAGAAATCCCCATTTTAATTTTTCATTCTCTTTCAGTGCCCAGGGGGTTAGTTGGAGATATTTAAACCATAGTGGTTTAAAGTAACTGTATGAGCCGAATTTCCAAGGCTTTTCTTTTGAGAGATAGTGAATAATTTTTGGGAAATTAGTATAGTTTGAGCGGTTAACAAAGTTGCTTGTCTGAACATTCCACTCAGGTTCAATAACATTTATTCTGCCTTTGCAAACGTCATTGATGATTTCCTGATCGCCTTTTGTTATTTTGTTGATATTTTCTTTCGTATAGTTAAAGAATTTCTCTTCTGTTCCGTCTTTTCTCATATTATTCAAATCCATGACCAGCATGCCCGCATTAACATAAGTTGGGTTTTCCTTAACCATACGGGTCTTGTTATCTGATACACCTGCTAAAAGATAATTTGATGTATCTTTATTGAACAGTTCTTTTAAACTTGTGTTAACCACCATATCACAGTCGAGATAGATGAGTTTATCGACATCAGGAAGCAGTGTTGGGGCTTTTAACCTGTAATACGTTGCAATAGATATATATTGATGTGTTTTTACATTTTTATAATCTTCAAACATTTTCTCATCGATGGATACGAAATTTATTTCGCAGTTTTTAATAGATTTCAGGGATGCGATTTTTTCTTTATTTTCTTCGCTTATCCCGCCATTGAGTATGTAAAAGTATAAATTATCGTCATTATCTGCGTTTGCAAGAACGGATGCAATAACGACTCCTGCATATTTTGCATAATTATCATCACATGACACACATACATTTATTCTGTTATCCATCATAAATACTCCCATAGTTCCTTCACGAGTATTTTACCAAAAACAAATTATATGCAAAAATTAAAACCTTTTGCATGATTATCCTTACCATATTATGTATTTTAGCAGATGAGCATGTTTTTATAGTTAAATTCCTATTCTAAAAATTAGCAAAAAAGCAATTTGAAAATATGTATTTTTGTAACGCTATTTTTACTTTAATCTAAAGTTTCCGCTAATTTATCCGTTTAGAAAAAAGTAGTGTATTTTTTATGGTATTTTTATGAGAATAGAAATTAAGCAAATCAAGAAAATAACAAAAGATGAAACTGCTGTTGCAAAGGCAAGAGAGATAGATGAAGCAGGTGCAGATGGCAGTATAAAGGGTAATAAAATACTTGAAGGAAAAGAGGTGTCGTTATTTGAATCTGCAATCGGCAATAGTTTAAGTGGCGAAACTTATAAGGCATTATTCGGGTTTGACAGGTCAGAAAAATCTTCTGAAACCCCTATGGATATGACTCCTTCGTCATCAGAAGGAAACTTTGTAGCCTCTGACAAGCCTTCAGAAGTCAAAGTTAGCGGTGATTTTAATCCTGACGGGTCATTAAAAGGTTCGGGGATAATCAGTGGGACAATCTCTCTTACTGATGCTGACGGAAATGTAATGTCAATTCCGTTAGAAATTGATGCTAAACATTTATACGGTTCAAATAAGAAACAGGCAGTAGATAAAGTCATTCAAGATTTGCAAAAAGCAATAGACGGACTACCCGCTAATTTAAAGTCTGATTTAATGAATGAAATCAATAAATTTTATATAGGTAGTGAAAATACAAGAATAGACGCTGATGACGGGCGAGGTGCAAGATTTATGTCGCCGTTAGGCTCGTTTAGTCCTGACAATAGCACACTCACACTTAATCGCTTGTATGACGGTCATATCTCAAAAGACGGGATAAATACAAATACTCTTGCCCATGAGTTAGGTCATGCAAAGGATCAACTCGGAGAAGGGTATCAAAGTCAAACTAATTTTTCACAACTGTTCAGTCAACTGACGACAGCACTGAAAACAGGCAGTGTAAAAGCATATTTTTCTCATAAAGATGATTTAGAGCAAGGATACTGGCTAAAAAATCAAAAGGAAGCATTTGCGGAATTGACAGGATATTTTGCAGAAATTGAAGATATGAAAAAGAGAGGAGATATTCCGCATTTTAGTCCAAATTCAAGATATTATCTTTTAAATCAGGTTATGACAAGTGATGATCCGAAGATTAAACCTATCGTTCAAAAGATGCTTGAAGAGTACAGACAAATTGCTGAAAATTCAAACTCTGCAAACCCTGTCGAAAGAAAAGGCAATAATAACATTAATGTGGCAGAAAAGCGTATTGAATTATCAGGTTTCAAAATTAGTCCAAAAGTGGATAAGTCTTTATATAATTCATATATTTCACTTATTTATGAAGATGATTTGAATGATATGTTAGGTGAATTATCTCCTCAAAAATTTCTGCTTCAATACTGGCAATATTCTCATAAAGATGGTACAGGCGAGAACGATAAGGCGATATTTAATTCTCTTGATGATAAAACAAAAGAACTCTTCAAAAAGATGGATGAGAGGGCAAGTGCAAAGCCTCCGTTACAGTCATGGATAGATGTTCGAGCAGGTTTTGATAAGTATTTAAAGAATTTAAACCTCATTAAATGATAGTAACTTTCCGTTAATAAGTTTATTGTGACGATTGCGGATGCTGAAACATGTTCGGAATGTCGTGTTTTTTACGTGATTGGTCTGTTTAATTTCCCATTTTAAATTTATTAGAGGACAAAGCCGTATAAAGAAACCATAACTTCCAACTAAATAAAGTCTTATTTAATAGTTTTGTAAAATATATAGTTTATAATGCTATAAAAAGTATATGCGTCATGTTGTTAAAAATAGTTGCTTTTCGCCTGTTTATCATGCTTTAAGGGGTATAAATTTTTTAGTTTTTTTATTAATTTTTGTAACAAAAGAGTTCTGTTTTAGCAAATAAATGGGTTGAGGTGTATTACAATAATTGATAACAGACTATCAACAGATTAGTAGTGAAAGGATTTATGATTATGACAACACCAATTGCAGCAAACGCAAATGTTCAACAACCAGTTCAATCTTGTGATGTTCCTGTTTATAATCCTAGTTATAACGCAGTACAAATCAATATGGACACACCGACAGTTAACGCTCCGACAATGGCTCCGTTACCTGCAACTGCAACACATCAATGGACAGCATAAACAAATATAAACATTTGTAAAGTTTGATAACAGCATGTAGCAATTTAGAAGAATAAAAATTCTTTAAATAATTGTAGAATTAGTTAGGAAAGGTTTTATAATGAGTATTAATGCACCTCAAAATCCAACTGCAACACAAGTAAATAGACGTCCTGTCTATTCACCTAGTTATAACGCAGTGCAAATTAACATGGATACCCCAACGGTAAATGCCCCACAACCTGGATTTTATTATGATTATCCGCAAGCAGACGGACAACCATATTACCCGCCGGTTCAAACACAACCGCAACCGGCACCACAACAACCTGCTCCACAGCAGCCTGCACCTCAACAACCGGCAGCAGAAGTTCCTGCTCCATCAGTAGAGGGTCCAACTGCTCCAACTGCTCCTGCTCCTGCAGGACCTAACGGACCAGGACCAAACGATCCTGACATCGACAAGGTTGTTGCTAATTTAGCAGATCCTGATTTCGATAAGCAAGCACTCCAAATGGACGAAATTGCTAAAAAAGGTATGACAAATGAAGCAGATGCTGTTCCTTATGTTCAGGAAGATGTTTTCAACAAATTGATTGATATTATCAATGTTGACTCTTCAAAATTAGAAGGTCCTACTGACCAACAATTAGAATTAAGAGCAAAGGCTGCTGAAAATGATATGGTTAGAATACAGGCAGAAAAAGAAGGTAAAGACCCTTCAACAGTTGCTCTCCCTCACCAGTTATCAGAGGCAGATTTAGCATTGGCTAACAAAATCACTCCGTTAGAACAAGCAGAAAGAAATAAAGAATATGCACTGTTCACAACGGCTATTTTACAAAAAACTTACGGCGATGAAATCGAAAAACGTTCAGGTAACGTAGTTCCATTGACTGATTTACCTGCGGCAGCACAAGTAGTTAATGAATTGAAGGAAAATCCAAACCCTGCAATCAGAACCGCTGCTATTGATTCGTTGAGATACATTCAACGCCCTGAATACAAAGAAGATTTAAGCAGAATTTATACTATCGCTCAATCTGATGCTGACGAAACTGTTTCTGCAGCAGCAGCAGATGCTTTGGCTAGTTTAGACAAGCCACAGGCTTAAATCGTAACTAATTAGTTCTGCTAATTAGTAGCAGACCTTTCCTTTCTACAATAAACAGGCTCTTAATATATTGAGCCTGTTTTATTTTTGGGGTAAAATAAAAATTATGTTAGAGGAGTTAAAAAATAAAGTTGTTGTATCATCTCAGGCGATGCCTGACGAGCCGTTATACAAAGAAGAATGTATGATGGCAATGATGAAATCTGTTGTTAATGGAGGTGCAGAAGTTCTTCGTGTCGCAGGAGCAAGAGATGTTAAAAATGCAAAGAGTTTAGGGGTTAAAGTAATAGGGCTAACTAAACCTGACGGACTCCCTGATAACTGGAAAGAAATTGTCTATATTACCCCTACTCTAAAAGAGGTAAATGAACTTATTGAGGCAGGGGCAGACGTTATTGCTTTTGACGGAACATCAAGACCACGTCCTAATAATTGCACTCTTGAAGATATTATTACCGCTATACACAAAGCAGGCAGGCTTGCTATGGCTGATATAGCAACTATTGATGAGGCTATTAATTGTTCAAAATTAGGGGCAGATATTGTATCCACCACTCTGTCAGGTTACACTATGGAATCTCTGTCCGACAGCACTACCCCTGATTATGAGTTGTTACAAAAAATTGTTAAAACTGTTAAAACACCAGTTATATTAGAAGGCAGAATTTGGGAGCCGAATCAGGTTAAAAAGGCTTTTGAATTAGGTGCGTATTGTGTTGTGATAGGTTCAGCCATAACAAGACCTCAACTTATTACAAAAAGATTTATAGAAGGAGTTAATTAATGAAAATTTTAGGAATTACACCTTTATCAACATGGAACAGAGTAGAAAGTATTATGAAAATTATGCAGGATACCTCTGTTATTCAAACACGACAAATTCAACATTCATCATCTCAAAAAATTAATGATAAAGGTTTTGTGACAGAAGCAACAGGAAATTTACTGAACAAACTGGGTTAAAAGGGGTTTTATGAAAAAAGCGTTGGCATTTGATATTGGCGGAACAAAGATATATTACACTATTGTTAATGAACAGGGTGAAATAGATGGGGATATAAAAAAGAACTCTACTCCAAAAACGATTGATGAAATAAAATCAATACTTGAAAAAGGAATAGCAGAGAACCCTGATGTTGATGTTATTGCAATAGCAACGGCGGGTGCTGTTAATAATGAAAATACAAGAGTTATAAGTTCAACAGGGAATTTGCCTGACGGTTACAGAAATATAGATTTTCAAAAATTGTCAGATAAAAAAGTTTTTGTGGAAAACGATGCAAACGCTGCGTCTTGGGCAGAATACAAAATAGGTTCTTCAAAAGGGTGTGCTAACTCTGTTATGCTGACATTAGGAACAGGTGTTGGCGGTGGAATTATACTTAATAACAAATTATATAAAGGAAAATCAGGTTCGGCAGGTGAGATGCACTTTAAGATGTACCCTGATAAACGCAGAAAGTGTACCTGCGGGGCTTATGATTGTTTTGAAGCCTATGCCTCAGGTACGGGGTTAAAACTTACTGCTGAAGAAATTACAGGGAATAAAGAAATAACAACTTACGATGTTATTGATGGGCTGAAAGTAGGTTGTCCTGAGATGACTAAAGTTTTTAAAACTTGGCAAAACCACATTACACAAGGTATTATAGGGCTTGCAAATATATTTGACCCTGACTGTTTTGTTTTGTCAGGCTCTATGGCTCAATTTGTTGATACCCAAAAAATTGAGGAAGATGTTAATTCTGAAATAGTAACCTCACCAACACGTGTGAAATTGGGAACGGCAGGGAATTATTCAGGCATGATTGGAACTGCTCTTTTGGCGCTGGAAAGTCTTGAGGGGTAGTTATGGGAAAGTCTAAAAGCAGAATTATTGCAAGGGGTAAATATGACAGAATAGAAAATATTTCAAGGGAAGATGCAATTCGTATTGTTGTCGAAAAATTAACAAAAAAAGAACCCGCTGACGATATTATCACTTTGTTTGGACTAAAACCTGAAGAGTTGCTTGAGGCGGGGGCGGAATATGAAGCGGTTAAATCAATAGAAAGGTTGCTTTGATGTTTTCAAAACTCAAATTTTGGCTGGAATGTTCAAGATGGTATGCACTTCCCATGAGTGTTTTTTCTTGGTTTGTCGTGTTTTCTTACGCTTTACAACATGACGGGAATGCACTTTACGGGGTTATTGCTCTTGTCGGAATTTGTTTTTCTCATCTGGCAACAAATCTGTTTGATGATTTTTGTGATTTCAATATTTTACAAAAAAATATTGACCATAATAACAACATAATTTTGCCAAATACCCAAAGGGGTAAATGTAAGTATATTCTTGATGGGAAGGTTAAGTTATCAGAGGTTTTATTAACTGTCGGTATATATTGTTTTATTTCTCTTTTAATCGGTTTATTTTTCTATTTTGCGGTTGGTAAGACAGTTCTTTGGTTTATATTGGGCGGAGGTTTAATTGTTCTTTTTTATTCCTTGTTATCAAATATATGTCTGTCAGAACTTGCAGTTGGTTTAGTGTTTGGTCCGTTGATGTTTGGCGGGGTGTACTATGTTATGACAGGGAAACTGACTCCTGAGGTTTTTGCTCTTTCTGTTGCACCGATGCTTTTTACGGTTAATCTTTTGTTTACGGATACCTTTTTAGATAAAGATATTGATAAGAAAGAGGGAAAAAGAACCCTCGTTTCACTTTTTAAAACGGATGAAAATGTTTTGAATTTTCAAAAAGGTCTGCTGACTGTTGCATATTTGTCAGTATTGCTTATTCCTATTTTTGATATATCAGATTGGGAAGTGTTTTTTGTTTTTTTGACAGTTCCGCTTGCGTCTGATTTGCTAAATTCTTTAAAACTTTATTCAGAGGATAAATCGGTTATTCCTGATAAAAAATGGTTTCATTTTCCGTTTGAAGAATGGGATGATATAAAGGAGAACCGTTCACAAACATTTATGTTCAGAATGTATCAGGCAAGAAATCTGATGATTTATTTTGCCGGGATATTGTCTTTGACTCTTTGGTTTGGCGGGTAGATTTAAATTTATATTGTTTTATTAGTGAAGTGTAATTATGGAACAGGAGAGTAAAAAATGAAACTGACTATGCTGGGAACAGGGAATGCACTTGTGACGGATTGTTATAACACTTGTTTTTTGTTAGAGGATAACGGGCAAAGTTTGTTAGTTGACGGCGGTGGCGGAAACACTATTTTACGTCAGATAAAGTATGCAGGTTATGA
>CAMHDG010000044.1 GCA_946183815.1 uncultured bacterium
CTACTTTCTATATTTCTGGATTGCCACGCCCTTCGGGCTCGCAATGACGGAATAAATTAAATTTACTCTAATTTACCCCTACCTCTATTTTTTCATTCCCTTGAACGGCATTCCTAACTGGAATAACAATTCTCTAGCTTCATCATCTGTTTCAGCTGTTGTGATAATAGATACGTTCATACCTTTTACCAAATCAACTTCTTCATAAGTGATTTCAGGGAACAATGCTTGTTCTTTCAAACCTAAAGTATAGTTACCACGACCATCGAAACTCTTAGGGCTGATACCTCTAAAGTCACGAATACGTGGAAGAACTACACAGATAAGTTTTTGTAAGAAATCGTACATTCTGTCACCACGCAATGTAACCATTGCACCAACAGGCATACCTTCTCTTAACTTATATGATGCGATAGATTTTTTTGCCTTTGTAACAACTGCTTTTTGACCGGCAATCTTTGTTAACTGACCTTCAATCGTATCAGCAATCTTTGAATTGTGTGATGCTTCACCAACACCCATATTCAAAACAATCTTGTGCAACTTTGGAACCATCATGTCATTTTTATAACCGAATTTTTCCTTCATTGCAGGTTTAACATCTTCTGCGTATTTTGCTTTTAAATTTTTAGTTTTAGCCATTTTTCTTTTCCTTTTCTCTTATACGTTAGATAAAGCCGAGTAAGAACACCCTCTTTACCGCGTATTATACTACTTATTGCCCTATTGCCTTGTTGCCTTATGAAGCAATAACTCAATAGCACAACTTCGACTTAGACTATACGTCTAATTTTTCGCCGCATTTTTTACAAACACGAACATTTTTACCGTCTATAACTTTATGTGCTACTCTGGTTGCTTTTTCACAACTTGGGCAGACAATCATTACGTTAGAACTGTCAATAGGTGCTTCGATTTTGTTCAAACCACCCTGAATGCCTAACATAGGGTTTGCTTTTTGAGCCTTTGTTTTCATATTCAAACCTTCGACAATAACTTTTGCCTCAGTTGGAATCGATTTTTTTACGTTTCCTTGTTTTCCTTTATCTTTACCTGTGGTAACAACAACTCTGTCACCTGTCTTTACGTGTAAAGATTTTTTTGTATCGTTTTTCATTATTATTTCTCCGTTTCTAATGAATGGAAAATTGAAAATTGAAAATTGAAAATTATTTTTTCCTCTCAGAAACGATACTTAATCGTTTCTTCGGCAGAGTGCTTACGCTCACGAATATTTAACTTTCTGTATTATCGGATAATCTTACAAGGAGTTCAATAATCAGCGAAACTGATAAAGATATTTTCCATTTTCCATTATCCATTTTCCATTTTATTAAATAACTTCCGGTGCAAGAGAAACAATCTTCATAAAGTTGTTATCTCTTAACTCACGAGCAACCGGTCCGAAAACACGAGTTCCTCTTGGGTTACCATCTTTGTTTATAACTACTGCTGCATTGTCGTCAAATCTGATTACAGATCCGTCCGCACGAGTGATATCGTGTTTTGTTCTTACGATAACCGCTCTTACAACTTCTGACTTCTTTACAGCCATATTTGGAGTAGCATCCTTTACTGTTGCGATTACAACATCACCAACTGATGCAAATTTCTTGTTTGAACTACCCATTACACGGATAACTAACAATTCTTTAGCACCTGTATTGTCTGCTACTGTTAATCTGGTTTCTTGTTGTATCATTTTTTCATTTCCTTTTGTTCTACGTTATTCTAATTAGAATGGAAAATTGAAAATTGAAAATTGAAAATTATTTTTTCCTCTCAGAAACGATACTTAATCGTTTCTTCGGCAGAGTGCTTACGCTCACGAATATTTAACTTTCTGTATTATTGGATAATCTTACAAGGAGTTCAATAATCAGCGAAGCTGATAAAGATATTTTCCATTTTCCATTATCCATTTTCCATTTATAAAACTATCTGGCTTTCTCAACAATTTGAGAAAGAACCCAACGTTTGCCACCTGAAATAGGTTTTGATTCAACAATTCTTACTGTATCACCAATACCGCATTCATTGTTAGCATCGTGTGCTTTATAGTTCTTGTTAGATTCGATAATCTTTTTGTATTTAGGGTGTGGATCATAAGATGCTACCTTAACTACAATAGTCTTGTCCATCTTATCAGATATAACTACACCTTGTTTTTCTTTCTTAGGCATTTGCTGCCTCCTTTTCTTTAATAACAGTCTTAATACGAGCAATAGTTCTTTTTGTATTAGCGATTGATGCAGGATTTTCTAATTTGTTAGTAGATTTTTGTAATCTTAAATTAAAAAGTTCCTTTTTCATATCAACTACAAGAGCATTTAACTCATCGACTGATTTTTCACGAATATCTTGTAATTTCATTTTCTGTTTTCCTTTTATCCTATCAGGCGGGTATGCCCGACCTACTTACTATAAGCGGAAAGTGGAATGTGAAAAGTTTGATGCTATTCACTATTCACTATTCACTCAATTATTGTTGTTTTTCCTTTTCAACTACCTTAACCTTGATAGGCAACTTTTGTGCAGCGAGTTCTAATGCTCTAACTGCAGTATTTCTATCAAAATAATCAAGTTCAAAAAGAATTCTGTTTGGTTTTACAACCGCTACCCAGTACTCAACATTACCTTTACCTGAACCCATACGAGTTTCTGCAGGTTTTGCAGTAATAGGTTTATCCGGGAATATTTTTATCCATACGTTACCGCCTCTTTTGATTTCACGGGTCATCGCACGTCTTGCAGCCTCGATTTGACGGCTTGTAATCCAGCCAGGTTCAAGCGCTCTTAGGGCATAACGTCCGAATTCGAATTGTGTACCTCTTGTTTCAGTACCTTTCATTCTTCCCTTCATCATTTTGCGGAATTTTGTCTTTTTAGGCATTAACATTGTTATTGTTCTCCTATATCTTACTTATTATCTTCTGCAGATTTTCCGCCACGTCTTGAACGCTTGTTGAATTTTTCTGCTGAATCTTTTGTGTTCTTACTCTTGATGTTTTGGTCTGCTTTTTCACCAGGCATTAAATCACCTTTGAAAATCCATACCTTAACACCGATTTTACCCATTATAGTATCTGCTTCAGTGAAACCGTAATCAACATCTGCTCTTAATGTTTGAAGAGGGATTCTGCCTTCTTTTGCCCATTCAGAACGAGCGATTTCAGCACCGCCTAAACGACCTGATACCATAACCTTGATACCTTGAGCCCCTGCTCTCATAGTTCTTTGCATAGCCTGCTTCATAGCACGTCTGAATGCAATACGTTTTTCTAATTGTTGAGCAATGGCTTCACCAACAAGTTGTGCATCTAAATCTATTCTTGCAACTTCAACCACGTTGATTAAAATGTTGCGACCTAAGTATTTAGAAACCTCTTTTTTAAGATCATCAATACCTTGACCGCCACGTCCCACTACAATACCAGGTTTTGCTGTAACCACTGTTATTGTTGTGCTTTGTGATTTTCTGTCAATAAGAATTCTTGATACACCTGCTGCGTATAATTTTTTCTTGATAAATTTTCTGATTTTAGCATCTTCTGCTACAAAACCGGCGTAGTCTTTAACCTTAGCGTACCAAGTACTTAACCAAGGTTTAATTATTCCTACTCTAAATCCGGTTGGATGTGTCTTTTGTCCCATTTTATTTTCCCTTATTTATTATCGCTTACTACTACTGTGAGGTGAGAAGTTCTTTTAAGTCGTCTGTAAATACGACCTTGTGCTCTTGGCTTACCTCTTTTGTATGTTGCACTTTCGTCTGCAAAGATTTCAGAAATCTTTAACGCATCTTCACTAACACCATATTTTTCTTTTGCGTTAGCAATCGCTGCGATTAAATTCTTTTCTACAACCTTAGCAGCAAAATAAGGCATAAAACGCAACATAACTTTAGCGTCTTTAACTGCTTTTCCTCTAACTTCGTTGATTACTCTGCGAAGTTTTCTTGCAGTCATTTTTATGTCTGTTTGTCTTGCTTTTGCTTCCATTTTTTTCATTCCTTTTTCTTTTAAGTGTTTCTCTTGTTTGAGACCCTGAATACTATTCAGGATAACATTCCGCACGATATAAAATCGTTAGCCCGCAAAATGTTATTTTCTTTTTGCTATGTCAGAACCTGCGTGACCTCTGTAAAGTCTTGTAGGTGCAAATTCACCTAATTTGTGACCAATCATCTGTTCAGTAACATATACAGGAACGTGAGTTTTCCCGTTATGAACAGCGATTGTGTGTCCTAACATATCCGGAATTATCATTGATGCCCTAGACCAAGTCTTGATTACTTTCTTTTCAGAATTAGCATTCATCTTGTCTATTTTCTTTTGTAGAGATTCTTCTACGTAAGGGCCTTTTTTTAATGAACGTGCCATTAATTTCTCCTTTTTCTATATTTTCGGGTTTTAACCCCTGTGTACTTTCTATCAGTGGAAAGTTGAAAGCGTAAAGTGGAAAGTTTTAATTCTATTCACTATTCACCATTCACTATTCACTTTTTTATTTTTTACGTCTTCTAACGATTAACTTATTAGACGCTTTATTTTTCTTACGTGTCTTATAACCAAGAGCAGGTTTACCCCAAGGTGTTTTAGGGTGTCCGCCAGGACCTGTCTTACCTTCACCACCACCGTGCGGGTGATCGCAAGGGTTCATTGTTACACCACGTACCGTAGGTCTGATGCCCATGTATCTTTTTCTACCTGCTTTACCAATCTTCAAGTTTTTAAACTCGGAATTACCTAAAGCACCGATAGTTGCCATACATTCTTTTCTTACCATTCTCATTTCGCCTGAAGGTAATTTAATTGTTACGTAGTTACCTTCTTTTGCCATAACTTGAGCAGAATTACCCGCAGAACGTACCATTTTACCGCCTCTGCCTGCTTCTAACTCGATGTTGTGAACTATTGTACCTAATGGAATGATGTCTAATGGCATAGCATTACCTGTCTGAACAGGTGCTTCTAAACCACTAACGATTACATCACCTACATTTAAACCTTCCGGAGTTAAGATATATCTCTTTTCACCATCAGCATAGAACACTAATGAAATTCTTACGTTTCTGTTTGGATCGTATTCGATAGTCTTAACTGTTGCAGGTACACCGAATTTTTCTCTCTTGAAGTCAATAATACGGTATGCTTTTTTGACTCCGCCACCTTTATGACGACAAGTGATTCTACCTGTGTTGTTTCTACCTGCTGTTTTCTTTATCGGTTTTAATAATGATTTTTCTGGTGTTGATGTTGTGATTTCTTGATAATCACTAACTATCATGCCTCTTTGTCCCGGAGACGTCGGATTAATTTTTCTGGTTGCCATTTTTATTTTCTCCTATTATATCGGGCTTTTGCCCGTTTGGCTTTTCTTATTGTCTTGGATTATTGCTTCACTTTACTCTACGCAAAATCCGCTTTCTTGAAATTCTTTTCGCTCGAAACTGTCATTCGTTCGGCTTCGCCTGTCCTCGCTGTGCTTCTCACAACACGAATTTACATCCGTACAGAATTTCGCTATGCTCCAACGAGTTCTTCGATTGGATCACCTTCGATAGTAACGATTGCTTTTCTTGAAGAATCGGTTCTACCATATTTATACCCCATTCTCTTTGAGTGAGATGGCATATATACTGTTCTTACTTTCTTAACTTTTCTACCTGGGAACGCTAATTCTACTGCTTGTTTGATTTCAACTTTTGTTGCATCTTCTTTAACTTCAAATGTATATTGTCCCAATGTAGTTGCTATCATAGATTTTTCTGTAATGATAGGCTTTTTAATAATATCGTATAATCTTTCCTTGTTACTCATTATTGTAATCCCTCCGTGATTGCGTTTACTGCAGCCTCTGTCATTACAACATAATCAGCCTCAAGTAAATCTTTTACGTTCAAGTTAGTAGGAAGAATCATCTTCAATGTAGGGATATTTCTGCCTGCTAATGATAAGAATTTATTTTCTTCTGCTTTTGTATCAGCAACGATTAAAACTTTACCTGATACATTTAAAGATTTAAGAGTAGATGCAACTAATTTTGTTTTTGGTGCATCAATTTCTGAAAAATCTTTAACAACAACAAGTTGTCCTGCTCTTGCAGAAAGTGCAGATTTCAAAGCAAGTTTTCTTGCTTTTTGAGGCATAGCCAAGTCGTAGTTTCTTGGTTTTGGTCCAAAGATAACACCACCACCTGCGAACAATGGAGATCTTGTTGACCCTGCTCTTGCTCTGCCTGTACCTTTTTGTTTCCATGGTTTTCTTCCGCCACCTGAAACTTCTGCTCTGGTTTTTGCACAAGCGTTACCTGATCTTGCGTTGTTTAATTGTCTTCTTAATGCTAAATGCATTACGTGCATGTTTGGCTCAATACCAAAAACTTCCTTGTTTAAGGTAATTTCACCTAATGCTTCACCTTTTGTATTTAAGATTTTTGTCATTTTTCTGTTTCCTTTTTCTACTGTGCCTGTTACCCCTTTTCGATTAAAAATCGATTTTATATGGCAACTCGGGATTTTTAAAACTTATCTGTTTGAACTATTCTCCTAGTGCTCTGCTGCCCTAGTACCTTAGTAACTATGTTTAGTTCCACTTTGTTCTTGAAGGAGTAATTGTTACTAATCTTCCTTCGCAACCAGGAACTGAACCCTTAATCAATACTAAACTGTTTTCGCTATCAACCTTAACTAATTTCAATTTAGTAATAGTAACTCTTTCATTACCCATGTTACCTGCCATTCTCTTACCTTTGATAACACGTGAAGGAGTTGTACCTGCACCGATTGAACCAGGTTCTCTGTGATTCTTTGAACCGTGTCCCATTGGTCCTCTTCCAAAGTTGTGTCTTTTAACTGTACCTTGGAAACCTTTACCTATTGAGTGTCCGACAACATCAACTTTTTGGATACCGTCTAAAACTGATAATTCAATTTGTTGTCCAACAGTATATGCTGATGCGTCATCTACTCTGAACTCTTGTAAGTGTCTGTAATTTTCAAGATTGTTTTTCTTAAAGTGACCGATTTGTGCCTTTGTCAAATGTTTTTCTTTTGCTGCAACAGTACCAACCTGAATAGCGTTGTAACCATCTGTTTCAACAGTCTTAACTTGAGTAACCACAATCGGATCAACCTTGATTACAGTAACAGGAACTGCCAAACCATGTTCGTCAAAGATTTGAGTCATTCCTAACTTTTTACCTATTACACCTAGTGTCATAATTTTTCTACCTTTCCGGGTAACCTCATATAGACATAAGACACCGAAACGTGTTCATCTAATATTTATTTACCCCTGCGAGCGCTACTAATACCTTTGAGGCTATCGCCTCACGCCTGTTAAAAGACGTTGTAGTTCACATTATCTGCATAATGCTATAAGTTTCAAAAAACTGATTTTTAATGTTCGGCTTGTGATTAAATTTTCTTTCGGCTAAATCTCAAAATTATAATTTAACTTCGATATCTACACCTGCAGGTAAATCTAATCTGCTGAGTTCTTCAGTAGTTTGTTGTGTAGGTTCATATATATCGATAATTCTCTTGTGAGTTCTTAATTCAAAGTGTTCACGAGATTTTTTATCAACGTGTGGTGAACGTAGTACACAATAAATACGTCTTTTTGTAGGCAAAGGAATAGGGCCTGCTACTTTTGCGTCTGTTCTTTTGGCTGTTTCAACAATCTTTTCTGCAGATAAATCTACTAATTTGTGTTCATAAGCCTTTAAACAAACTCTGATTCTTTGTCTTTTTGCTGTAGTTGCCATTTCTTTTTCCTTTACTGTTTTGTACTTTTAGCGGTCTTAACCGCACACCATAAGTGACTTTCGCTATATTTTATATTTCGGTCATCACTATAGCAGTTTAATCGTATAATAAACATATTTTACAGTCAACATGGGGAAGGTATATGTTTTTCAGATTTGTAATAAAAGTTTACTTTATAAGTAAAAGTTATTATTAGCAAATTTTATCCTTCACGAACATTTAAAAAATGAAAGGTATTTTATGAAACTACTTACCCCGATAACAGACATAATAATTGAGTCACCAAAAAGATTTGAGCAGACAATAAAAGGGTTTGAAGAAGTTGCTCCATTCCCTCAATATCATATAAAACATTCTGTGATCTCAGATGGTGATAAATTTACTAAAAATGCCAATACCTGTACAATACTTGGGATGAGCAACGGAAAAGATACTTTTCTAGGACACTTCGCTCCGGAATTAAAAACCTCTGATTTCAAAGATAAATTAGACTATATTGTAAAAAAATTTCAAGATAAAACAGGTCAATTAACCGCAGTTATAACCGGCGGCTTTGATCACGAAATGCTAATTCCGATAAAACGACAGGCAACAGAAAGTTTTGAACAACTCGCAGAAGTCGGAGAAATACTGGATAAAAATAATGCAATATTAACAATGATAGGAGGAAAGAAAATCCCTTTATTCATGGATAACCTTGCCGTAACAAAAGAAAAGTTTATCCTATCACATACACCTAAAAAAATAGGGTTTGAACCTATGAAAGACTATAAAGACGGAACAGATTTAGAAAACTTTTTAAGCGAAAAGTATTCCATATCTGAAATAGACCCTCAACACACTCTCAACTACATCGGGTAACCGCAGTACCAAAACAACTTTAACTAACTAAATATATAACGTAAAAAAAAATAACGGATCAAATATGACCCGTTATTTTTTATAAAAGATTATTAAACATTTTCCGTTTTTTCAACCTTTTTTGAGGTTGCATTTTTTACCAAATCAGTAACAAAACCAATTCCTGCACCTAAAAGTGCCGCACCTGCAACTGTCATACTAATTACAACAGGACTCTTTACGGCAACTTTTGCACCCTTTATAACTCTTGAAACTGTCGTTTTCGCCATATCAATACCCAGTTTTGAATATTGTTTTGAAAATTGATTAATAAAAGATTTTTTTGCACCAATAGAAGAATTCATTTTTAACGGTAATGTAGAGGCATGCACTACACCACACCAACCTGCTGAAGCAACCGCACCACACAGCGCACCTGCCATAGTTCCTTTTTTCGTTGCATTGTAATTCGGTCTTGAACCTACGTTTCCTACTTCCATTTATATTCCCTTATCTATCTGATTACACATCATATTAATACACGTAAAAAAATTTTTTGCCAGTAAATTATTGTTTAGAGGCGAACGTAGTGAGCCGAATTTCGCAAAAGTGATTAAG
>CAMHDG010000045.1 GCA_946183815.1 uncultured bacterium
TTGAACCCTCTCCCCAACCCCTCTCCAAAGGAGAGGGGCTTTTAACGATTTATATCATTTACCGCAAAACAATAATTTACCATGCCAATCCTATACATACTTTAGTATTTTTTCACAAGTTCATACATTTACACGATAAAAACATTTAGTAAATCAATATAATAAGAATGTAAACACTTAATTTTGGGAAGAGGAATGGATAACGAGAACAATTTTAGTTCCTATAATAACATTAAGCGACTTTCAGACGATGAGATAGTCAAGGTATGGGAAGCGTATCTGGCGGATCATGATAACAAGCAGTTGCGAGATACATTGATTGTACAATATATCTATCTGACACGATACGTTGTAGGTCGTGTTAAAGTTGCTCTTCCTCCAACCTTCACTTTTGAAGATATATCCAGTTATGGTATTGAGGGTTTGATTGATGCTGTTGAAAAATATACACCTCGTTCCGGTGCAAGATTTGAAACTTATGCGTTAGTAAGAATAAGAGGGAATATTATCGACAAAATTCGTTCACAAGATTTCTTACCACGTAGCGTAAGAAGAAAAATCAAGGATGTAAAAGAAGCACAAGAACAACTCAAAAAACAATTTGGGCGTCCTGCTACAAACTCTGAAGTTGCAGAACTTTTAGGGATGGAAACCGAAAAGGTTGATCAAATATTAGCAGATGACACAACAATTACATCTATCTATGAGAAAAAAGGTTCGGGTGACGATAATTTAGAGGTTATTGATACTATTAAAGATGAAACTCACAAAGCACCTCATGAGGTTTATGAAACAAAGGATATAAATAATCAATTAGAGGCAGCCCTAAAGAGATTGCCTGAAAGAGAAAGAATGGTTATGGTTCTTTACTATCATGAAAACATGACATTTAAAGAAATCGGGGAAACAGTAGGTATATCAGAATCGAGAGCATGCCAGATTCACGCTCAAGCAATTATGAAATTAAAGAATTTGTTAAGCGAAAACCGTTCAGAAAGAATGAAAAAAAGTATAGTTTAATTGATAGATAATGAGAAATGAATAGCGAATAGCGAATAGATAATATTCATTTTTCACTATTTATTTTTCAAAGGAGATAATTATGAAATATGCAGAAGATGGTCGCCAGTATCACATAGGTTTAAAAGAGGGTGATGTAGGTGAGTATGTAATACTCCCCGGAGATCCTAAACGATGTAAGAAAATTGCTGCATATTTTGAAAACGCTCAACAGGTTGCCGATAGGAGAGAGTTTGTAACATACACAGGGTTTCTAAACGGAGTAAAAGTGAGTGTTACCTCAACAGGAATTGGCGGAGCATCTGCCGCTATTGCACTGGAGGAACTTGTAAGGGCAGGTGCAAAACAATTTATCAGAGTCGGTACTTGTGGCGGAATGGACACAGATGTAAAAAGTGGGGACATTGTTATTGCAACAGGTGCAATAAGAATGGAGGGAACAAGCAAAGAGTATGCTCCTATTGAGTTCCCTGCTGTTGCAGACCACGACCTTGTAAACGAATTAGTTAATAGTGCAAAAGAACTGAATTTTAACTATCACGTAGGTGTAGTTGAGTGCAAAGACTCTTTTTACGGTCAGCACGAACCGGAGAAGATGCCTGTAAGTTATGAACTTATGAACAAATGGAATGCTTGGTTAAGACTCGGGTGTAAAGCATCAGAGATGGAATCGGCAGCACTGTTTATTGTTGGTAGTTATTTAAGAGTAAAAGTGGCATCTGTATTTTTGGTTGTTGCCAATCAGGAAAGAGAAAAACAAGGCTTAGACAACCCTGTTGTTCACTATACAGACGGTGCAATCAGAGTTGCAGTCGAGGCATTTAAACGTGTTATTGATAAGAGCAAATAAGGGAATACTCTTCACCTGTCAAGCCGAATAAATCGGCAACTTGCTTTTCTATTTGATTATATATAATAGCAGAATATCCTCTTTTTAGTATTTTATCGACATAAGATATTATAATTCTTTGTTTTTCTATGCTAACCTTTGGTATCGGGATATTTTCTATATGTTCTCTTAACACTTTTAGAGAATTAAATTTAGCCTTAAAATAGAACTGTGCAACTTTAGAATTTAAAATAGCGAGAATATACTTTATATCAAGCCCCCTAATTTGTGGTATCAAAATATTGCAACTGTTTAAAGACAATGTTTGGTTATTATCATAAGCAAAAACAAGTTCTTTAGATATAAATTTGTAGAACAGTTTTTCTTTTGCTCTGTATAATTCAACAGGTGCAACCTGCTGAAAATTTTCGGGGGTGAGTGTTATATAAATATTTGAATTATTATAATTAAATTTTGTTATATTTACCCCTTTTAAAACCATTTCATTTTTGTTATTTTTTATTAGGGATATATATTTTTTATTATCGCCTGTAACTATACCCAGAGCGAATTGTGAGTTATTTTTAAGGGTAATTTTATTATCAATGTTTTCTATTTTTTTTAAGATTTTATATTCATCATCATTTGTTAAAAAATTAAAATATTCGGGAGTAAATTCTTGTTCTTGATTTATAGTAAATTGTCTGTTTTTTGTCTTTATAACCATTCCTTTTGTAGTAAAAGGTTTGTTGTCGTGTAATATTTTTAAAATAATACTCGGGCAATTAACGCCATCAAAAACATTACCTAAATATTCAATATATTTTATTGAATTAGTTTCCGATATAACCTTTCTTATTTCTTTATGTGTTTTTACGTTTAAAATTGCCTCAGGCAAAACAAAAGATAAAACCCCTTTATTTTTTAAAAGAGTAAGTGATTTATCAGTTACGGCATCATATAATTCTTGATATTCTTTATGCTCACAACCCGTTCTCCAAGGAGGATTTCCTATAATAAAATCGTATTTTTTTGTATCGTTATACTCTAAAAAATCGTGGCATGTTATGTGAGAATTTAAAATATTTTTATCGGTAATTTTGTATTTTAACGCCATATTGATTTTGGTAATTTTTACGCTTAATTCGTCAATGTCGTTTCCGTATATATAGTCAAAATCTGTGTTTAAATTAAGCAAAAAATTCCCCGTTCCACAACAACAATCGTAAACAGTTTTCCCCTTTTTTATTTCTAAATTATTACATAATTTTTGAACAATTTTTGACGGAGTGTAATAAGTTCCTTTTGATTTTCGTTCATTAAGACTTTTCAATGAAATATACAAAAGTCCTAATGTATCTTCGTTTTTTGTATAGGTAAATTCAAAATTATTAAACTCTGAATTATTATATTTTTTTGAAATATCTTCTATCAAAAAAAGATAATCTTTTATAATATTTTCTTTATTTTTTATAAGTGAAAAAGCACAACAAGAAACGATTTCAGAGATTTTATTTTCTGTTAATTTAATCTTATTTTCACCAATATAATCAATTATTGACTGAACAATTTTTAGATTTTTTGAGCAGTCCTGAACGTATGATTTGTACAATTTGTTTCCTGATACATATTTTTTGTTTCGTCTGCTCCTTAATGAATTATTTTTTCCTGTTTGAATATCTTGTATAAGGTTATTAACATAAGTTTTATCAAAAAACATTTTCCCGTCAGCAGAAATTTTGGGTAAAATTTTACCGAGTTTTATCCAATTTTTGCCCGTTGCTAACGATATATTTAATTCATCACATAATTCTTTCAGCGATAATTTTTTCACAACAACTTTCATTAATAGGAAAAATGGAAAACGAAATATAATTCCATTTTCCATTTTTCATTTTCAATTTTCCATTTACTAAACTGCAACTTTCATAGAGTTGGTAATAATTTCGTTGAAACTGTCTGCTTTAAGACTAGCCCCACCGATTAAAGCACCGTCAATATCAGACATTGACATTTGTTCTTCGATAGTAGCAGGTTTAACAGAGCCGCCATAAAGTATTCTGATAGAATCAGCAGTTGATGAGTCAGAAATTTCTTTAACAACATTTCTAATCATAGCGATAACTCTATTTGCTTCAACAGAATCACAAGTTTTACCTGTACCGATAGCCCAAATTGGTTCGTAAGCGATTACAGATTTTGCTATTTCTGTGTTAGACAAACCTGATAATGCTGCTCTAATTTGGCTTGCAATATGTTCATCCGTAACACCTGCTTCTCTCTGTTCAAGAGTTTCACCACAGCAGATAATAGGTAACAAACCGCCTGCTAAAATTGCTTTTGCTTTTTTGTTAATCATTTCATCGGTTTCAGAGAAATATTGTCTTCTTTCAGAGTGACCGATAATAATATATTGACAGCCTAAATCTTTTAACATTTCAACAGAAACTTCGCCTGTATAAGCACCTGATGATTCCCAGTGGCAATTTTGAGCAGCGAGTGCAATTTTAGAATTACCTGAAATCATGCCTGATACTAATGATAAAGAAGTGAACGTAGGTGCTACGATAACCTCAGGCATTTGTGCTTCGTTTAAATCTTTTATTCCCGCAAGGATACCGTCAATAAGTGATTTAGCGTCACTTGTAAGGTTGTTCATTTTCCAGTTCCCTGCCATAATAGGTCTTCTTGACATAATTAATTCTCCTTATTTTTTAGTCGTTACCCCTAAAGTTTAGAATAAACATAACTTTGGGGCAAGCAGTAAATTAAAAATATGGGAATTAAAATTTACATATATTCCCTGTTAGTAATATAATAAAGATAACAGAAGAATAAGAAAGGACAAAAAATGAAGAAAGAGTTAATCTTCCTAGGGCCACCCGCCTGCGGAAAAGGAACACAAACAAACAAACTGGCAGAATATTTCGGGTTTCCGCATATTGATACAGGTTCTCTTTTGAGAGCGGAAATTGCAAGCGGTTCAGAGGATGGCAAAGTTGCAAAACAATTTATTGATAAAGGTCAACTTGTTCCTGTATGGCTTGTCGGGAATGTTATAAAATCAAGATTAAGTCAAGACGATTGCAAAAACGGATTTATTCTTGACGGATTTCCACGCAGTTTAGAGCAGGCAGAAATGCTTGAAGAAATAAGAGAACACATTGACGGTGATAATGAGGTTGATTTTAGAGCGACCTATTTTGATGTTGATATGGATGTTTTAATCTCAAGAATAGTGAACCGCCGTTCTTGTTCAAATTGTGGAGAAATCTATAATCTGAAAACCAAAGCCCCAAAGGTTGAGGGCAAATGTGATATTTGCGGAGGGGAACTAACCCAAAGGAAAGACGACAATGAAGAAACTGCTCATGCCAGATTTGACACTTATTTTAGAGAAACAGCACCACTTGTTGACTATTATAAAAATAAAAAGGTATTATCAACAATAGATGCTGACGGGTCTATTGATGAGGTATGGGAAAGGTTATTAAAGGTAGTAGAATAATGATAAATAAAAAATCAAGAGATGAAATAAAGCGACAAAGACACGCAGGACATATAGTTGCACTCGTTCATAAAAAAATGAAAGAGGTAGTAGAACCGGGGATAAGTACAAAAGAACTTGATGCCATTGCAACACAAGTTATTAAGGAAAACAAGGCTATTCCGACATTTTTAGGCTATAACGGGTTTCCTGCAAGTATATGTGCCTCAATAAACGATAAAGTTGTCCATGGAATTCCAAGAGAAGACGAGATTTTAAAAGAGGGCGATATTATTGCTATTGATGTCGGGGCGACTTACGGCGGTATGGTTGGCGATAGTGCGTGGTCTTATGCTGTCGGCAAAATTTCGGAAGAAAAACAAAGATTAATGAAGGCGACTGAAGAAGCACTTTTTGCAGGTATTGAGAAAATGCGTGCAGGTAATGTTCTTGATGATATCTCAGGTGCAATAGAAGATGTTGCAAAAAATTATAATATGGGGATAGTAAGACATTATGGCGGTCATGGTGTAGGTCACGTTATGCATGAAGAACCGTTTTTGTTTAATTACAGGGTAGGCGACCAAACCAAAATTAAGTCAGGCTATGTTATTGCTATTGAACCTATGTTAAATTTAGGCGGTGATGATGTTTATACCGAGCCTGATAACTGGGGAGTCGTAACAAAAGACCACAAAGCATCTGCCCATTTTGAACATACTGTTCTTGCAACAGATGACGAACCAATATTAATTACTACTTTAATGGAATAGGAGTATGTTATATGAAATATAAACTCGGAATAATCGGATACCCTTTAGGTCATTCTATTTCACCAATTATTCAAAAAGCAGGACTGGAAAGTGTCGGGCTTGATGCAGATTACGACATTTTAGAAACCTCTGCAGAAGATTTGGTTGACAGAATAAAATATTTAAGAGTAAACGGTTACAACGGGTTTAACGTAACTATTCCACATAAAATACCCATATCATTTTTTGTTAATGATATGGATAATTATGCAAATATTGCAGGTTGTATAAACACAGTAAAAATCACAGGTGACCATAAGGATATGTATGGCTATAATACGGATATTTACGGCTTTAAATCTGCAATCCCCGAAGATATCGATTTGAAGGGTAAAAGTGCCTGCGTATTAGGTACAGGAGGGGCTTCAAGGGCTGCATCTGTCGGACTTATTGAAAAAGGGATTACCTCTATCCATTACTATACAAGAAATATTATCAATTCAGAAAAAACAATAAATTATTTAAGAGATAAGTTTCCTAACGTAAAATTTGAATCACATCAAATTCAGAATGTCACAGCCATGCCTGAAACCTCGATTGTTGTAAATGCAACTCCTATCGGAATGAAGGGTTATGCTGCAGATTTAAAACCTATAAATGATATGGTTATAAAATCACTTGACAAATCAACGGTTGTTTACGATATTGTCTATAACCCGTTAACTACGGAGTTATTAAAATCTGCACAAAAAGAGGGTTTGAGAACTATTGAAGGGCTTGATATGTTGTTGTATCAGGCACAAAGAGCAATCCAAATCTGGACAGGAAAAACACCTGATATTCGAGATATGAAAATCCCTGCTTTAAGAAGTTTATAAGTTATGCAGAAACTTTGCCCTTGCGTGCATTTTGCTGCTTATGATACATAGCGGAAATGTTATCAATTTGTGGACCGACATATTTGTCAACGACAATATTTTCAACAAATCTGTCAATAGGTTTTGCCATAAGTGCTAACGCAGTAAGACCACCTATTGATTTTAATATTCTGTTGTTAAACATTCTGCCTTTTTCCATTTTTCTCACAACATCAAAAGCATGGCTTTGTTTTTCTTCCATAGTCATATCTTTTGTTGCTTTAACAAATTTGTTGAATGCTTTTTTAGAAAGCCCCTCCGGTGCAACCCCGTCAAGCAGTTGTTGTCTTTCATCAATTAATCTGTCAACAACAGAATTTGCATATTTTTTTACATTTTCAGGGGTTACTTTCTTAACGACTTGTCTTTTAAAGAGATTTACCGCCATTTTTAAAGGGTTTCTGTTTTTCTTGTGAGTATTTTGGTGTTTTAAAATTTCGTCAAATTTACCTGATAAAGATTCTTTATAAGCATCTTTGTCAACCAAACCTGCTTCGTTAAGGAAATTCTTATGTTCCCCTGATTTCATAGAATCAAGGACAGTGTCAGAAATACGTTCTCTTTCGTTGATAGAAAGCCCCGTTTTACCATAGGCAGCACCGCCATTCACAAGTGACTGACCTATTTTAACTGCACCCGTTGGCAGGAACACACTTGCTAAAAGTTGGGTAACAAACTGCTTGGATGCTCTGCCTTTGCTTGGATCTTGGTTTGAATATTCATCTTGCTTATATTTATCTGCAATATCCGCACTGATATAGCCTATTGCAGGAAGCCATGACAAGTTTGCAAGCATAGGGCTAATCGGTCTTATTGCTTCACCTAATTCGTTTGTATAGCCTAACGCTCTGATTGGCATTTCAGCATAGATATCTTTTCTTTTAACAGGTTTTATAACCTCTTGTTCACTTTTAAAATTAATTTTGTTTAATTGCTCTCTGTTTAGTAAATAACTGTTATTAATTCCGTTTATCAAGACTAACCCTTTCAACACATACTTATAAATACTTCTGCTTATATAATTTTGCTCAATAATGATTTTTGACTAAAACAGCAAAAAAGTTTACAAATCGGCAAAATTTGTTACAAAGGGGTAAATATATTCTACATTTAGGATAGATATGAGAATATCAAAAAAATTTACCCCATTTACCCCCATTTACCCCTAGTACATTTTAACTAAATCACGAACCTGAGTAAGAATTTTCCCTGCCTCAACTCTTGCTTTTTGAGAGCCTGTCTGGAGAATATCTTTAACCTCATCGATATGATTTTCGTAATATGCACGTTTTTCTCTTATTTCGGCAAAACGTTCGTTTATTTTTGTCCCAAGTTCACGTTTACATTGAGCACATCCACGCAAACCTTTTTCACACTCTTGTCTTACCGTTGAGATTTCTTCTTCTGAACCAAATATTTTCCAGTATTTGAAAGCAACTTCACATTCATCAGGATGACCTAAATCATCTTTTCTTAATCTGCTGCGGTCTGTTATCGCACTCATAACTTTCTTTGCGGTAACTTCTGCACTATCCGATATTTTAATATCGTTATTAAACGATTTACCCATTTTATTTCCGTCTAACCCGCAAATAAGTGAGCAGGCATTCAGTTTTGGTTGTGGCTCATTAAAGAAATCTGTGTTATAGACATTATTAAATCTTCTTGCAATATCTCTTGTAAGTTCAACGTGAGCGACCTGATCTATCCCGACAGGAACAAAATCAGCGTTAAACATAAGAATATCCGCAGTCATTAAAACGGGATACCCCATAAGACCGTAACCTATTTGAGAATTTGTACCCTCTTTTGACTTTAAAATTTTTGCCATGTCTTTAAGGGTCGGGTCACGCTCTACCCAGTTTTGAGGAGTAATCATGCTCAAATACAAATGTAACTCTGCAATTTCAGGAACGTGTGACTGAACATAGATTGTCGATTTTTCAGGGTCAATACCTGATGCAAGCCAATCCATTGTAACATTTAAAACATCTTGTTTTAAATCGTCAGTTTTATCATACTTTGTAGTGAGAGCATGCCAGTCAGCAACAAAGAAAAAACATTCAAACTCTTTTTGGAGTTGAACCCAGTTGTCAATAACTCCTAAATAATGTCCTAAATGGAGTTTCCCTGTCGGGCGCATGCCTGATACTATTCTTTGTGCCATAATTCTCTCCTTTATTTTGATTATAGCATAAAGGTAAATTATTGTTTA
>CAMHDG010000046.1 GCA_946183815.1 uncultured bacterium
TCTCTCTCTCCAAGGAGAGATATATCTGCTTCGCAGATAAACAATAATTTACCTTACCTTGATACTTTCATCCATATACTTAATCAATGGATAGATAAAGAACTCGATAATTCTGCGTTTACCGATTTTTATTTCGTTTGTTGTTGACATACCAAACTTAATAGTTTCTTCTTTGCCCTCAACCATTAAAGTTGTATTTTCAGGTCTGATATAAACCTCGTAAACAGGCCCGAGTTGTTCATCAGGAACACTGTTTGGAGGTACGATAACTACAACACCATTAATAATACCGTATTTTTGGAAATTGTATGTATCAACCTTAACTGATACAGGCATGCCTGTTTTAACAAAACCTACATCTTGGTTTAAAACTTTTGCTTTAATCATCAAAGGTGCATTCTTATCAACCATTGTTAATATTGGCTCTGCAGGCTGGACAACCCCGCCAACAGTATGTACCAAAATCTTATTGATATACCCATCCATTGGGGCTTTAAGAATTTGTTTTTGTTTTTCTAACTGAACTCTTTTGTTATCAAGCGCAGCAATTTGAGCATTTAAACCTTTAATTTCATGAACAAGAGCAGTTTCCTGATTAAGTGCTTCATGGTATCTTGTTTGAGGGATAATATCACGAACAGCCTCTAATCTTCTTCTGTCAGAAGATGCAGTAGCGAGTCTTGCTCTGTCAGATGCTAATTGAGCAGCCACTCTTGCTTTTTCTTCTCTGATATTGTTTAACTCTAACCCCGGTTCATATTCGGCAGGCTGAACAATAGCAACAACCTGATCTTTATGAACATAATCACCTTCTTTTACAAAAAGTGCCTGAACAACCCCTTTATCTAATGATTGAATAACCTTTTCCTCACCGTCAGGAATAATCTGACCACGAGCGGTAATAACAATATCAACCTTACCAAAATACATCCATAACGATGCTATTAACATAAATACCATAATAGTCCAATATAATTTATTCCCGATAGGATTAAGAGGTCTGTCCTCAATCTCTGTCAAAAGAGGTTTAAACTCATGCGAATCATCCTCTTTCGGAATAATTAAATCTATAAACTTTTGTTTAATATCACTTAGTTTCATATTTTTCTCCTGTTTGAATGGAAAATTGAAAATGGAAAATGGAAAATTATTTTGTTCGCTTCGCTCACGAATATTTAACTAATTTATTGCTTCACTTGTTGTTTTTACTATAGTTGTTAATAATTTTTCTAATTCCACACAATCTTCATGAATTGATTGCATCATACTATTTGTTATATATTCTGTTTCATATAATAAGTCTATCCAATACTTTGTTTCACTACATTCTTTTAATGCAATGTTCATTTTCATCAAAAAATCTTTTTTACTTTGTCCTTGTTGCGCTTCATTCACATTAGCACCAATACTTGTTCCGCAACGCAAAATTTGCTTTGCTAATACAAATTCGTTTTTTGTATCTCTTAAATATTTATACAACTTAACAATTCGTATTGCAAATTTAAAACTCTTTTCACTTACAGGATTATATTTTCCATTTTCCATTTTCCATTTTCCATTTATTAAGTGCTTTGTGCCATATACAACTTCTTAAAGTAACCGTCATGTTTCAGAAGTTCCTGAGGAGGTCCCATTTCAACCACTTCACCGTTATCGAAACAAACGATTGTGTCACAGTCTTTAATAGTAGATAATCTGTGAGCGATAATAATTGTTGTTCTTCCACGGGAAATCAAACCCATATTATCTCTGATAATCTTTTCGGATTCGTAGTCAAGTGCTGATGTAGCCTCGTCAAAGATAAGAATTTTAGGGTTAGAAATCAATGCACGAGCGATAGCGATACGTTGTTTTTGACCACCTGAAAGGCTTGAACCACGTTCCCCTACCTCTGTATCATAACCTTTTGGTAATTTAGATATAAATTCGTGAGCCCCTGATATTTGTGCCGCCTGAACTATACCCTCCATTGGCATATTTGGTCTTGGGAGTGCTATATTCTCTTTAATCGTTCCGGAGAACAAATAGTTTTCCTGTAATACAATACCGATATTAGTTCTTAACCATACAGGGTTAATATTTCTTATATCAATACCGTCAATATAAATTGTACCTTCTGTTGTATAATACAATCTCTGAATAAGTTTTGTGATTGTAGATTTACCACTGCCTGAACGACCTACAAACCCAATTTTTTGCCCCGGTCTTATTGTAAAGTTAATATTTTTAAGTACCAAAGGTGCTTCAATATTATATTTGAATGATAAGTTTTCAATTTTGATTTCACCCTTAACGTCAGATAAAGTGATCGCAGTTCCTGACTGCATTTCAACAGGGCTGTTCAGGATATCACCGATACGGTCAACCGCCAAAAGTGTTTGTTGAAAATCATTCCACAACCCTACAAGTCTGAGCATTGGGGCTGCAAACTGTCCCGAAAACATTTGGAAAGCAATTAACTGACCTATTGTAAGTTTGTTTTCGATTACGAGCATAACACCAACATAAAGAATAGCGATTGTCATACCCTTTTGGATAAATCCGCATATAGAGCCTGTAAAATTACCCATAATAGCAAGGTTAAAACTTGATTTTAAGTATTTACCAAGTTTATCCTCCCACTTTCTAAACATAGCCCCTTCAATAGCCAACGACTTAACTGTCTGAACACCTGTTACCGATTCAACAAGATAAGAATTTTGGTGTGCACCCATTTGGAATTTCTCTTCCAGTCTTGCACGAAGTTCCGGAGTAATTGCAAGATAGATTACAGCAATTATTGCCAAACAACCTAATGATATAAAGGTTAGTTTTACGCTATATACAAACATAATCGCAACGAATACGAGAGAGAAGAAAGCATCGATTAATACTGATACTGATTTGTTTGTAATAAATTCTCTGATACGGTCTAACTCTCGAACACGTGCAATAATGTTACCAACTTGCCTGTTTTCAAAATACACATAATATAAATGGAACAAGTGACGGAAAAGTTTTGAACCTAATTTTGCGTCAATTTTATTTGTTGTATGGATAAATATGTAGTTACGAGCAAGGTTTAATAGTAACTCAAACACAGCAACTACAATAAATGCAAATGCCAACACATCTAATGTCGCTATTGTTCTGTTTACAAGGACTTTATCTAAAATAACCTGTGTAAACAACGGAGTTACAAGCCCGAATAACTGAACAACAAACGAACCTAATAGCACCTGTCCTATAATTTTTTTATATTTAAAAATCTCATTAAAGAACCACTTGAATCCGAATTTCACATCATCGTCAAGCAATTTGTGAGCAAGAACAAGAATAAAATCTTCCATTTGTTCTTGCAGTTCTTCATAAGTATGTGCTTCAGGATGTTTTGCAAGCGGAGTAAGAGTAAGTGCTTTATTTTCATCCGGTCTTACAGCAAGCAATACTCTGTATGTACCGTCTTTTAACTGAATAATCGCAGGCATCGGATATTTATCAGTCAAATCAGTAAGGGCAAATTTTTTCTTTTTGATTTTAAACCCTTTCGATTTTGCTATACGCATCAATTCCTCAGGTGAAGTATCAGCCGTTTCTATCCCAAACTCACGAACAATAGAACGCATATCTATATCAATTTTATTCATACGGGCAACTATCTCTAATGAGATTAAACCTGAATTAACATTGTTTGGTAACGAACGTTCCTGTTCACCGTTATTTTGTGCCTTTGTATTTTGATTATTTTGGGTGTTTTCTTCCGGATTTTGACCGTTCATATCATTTACCCCTTTATCCTTGTGTTCGTCTGTCATAATTTTTCCTTATTTTTGTCAGGCATTGCCTGACCTACTTTCTTTTTCATTTTTTGTTGGGTTTCTCCCAACCTACTGTCTTATAGAACCCTGCTCTATCTATCCATTTACCCCTACTGTGTAAGTATCTGTATCCCTCGTTGAATAGCGATTTCTGTTATTGTATTCTTTTCGAGTTCTATATGTTGTTCAAGAAGTTTTATTTTCGCCTCGTTTTCCTCTATTGGTGATGCTAATTTTTTGGAAACAAGACGTTTCATAGAAACTTCTTTATCAGTCAATTCATCAATAATTTTATTATTATCCTCTATTTGCTTGTCTAAAAACATGAGATTTGAACGCATAGTCGCTAATCTTGTCATAAGTTGAGCGATAGCCTTGTCACGTTCAACCTGTAATTGTTTATATTCTAACGCTGTTTTGTGGATATTTGCTCTGTTTTTCATCCCGTCAAAAAGCATCATATTAATGTTTGCCCCAACCGTAAGGTTAGACGGACCTATATCCTTAAAACTTCTCGGATAACTTGAATGGTCAGAGCCGTACAGATAATATCTGCCATAAGCGTTTATTTTCGGATAATTCATTCTTTGAACAACTTTTAATTCAAGTTCTTTCTTCTTTAATTGTTCTTCATAGAATTTCCATGTAATACTTTTTGTATAATCATTACCTGACATAACATCAAAATCAGGTTTTTTAATATCGGCAACCTTTAACCCCTCAATATCATATTGCTCACCTGTGTAGAACTGTAACCAATTAATAGATTCAACAAGCATTTGTCGGAGTTCAAAAATTCGCTTTTCAACCTCAGCCACTTTAACTTCTTCATCATTAAGTTCCGTTTTTGAAAGTTCACCTGCGTTAAAAAGACGTTTTTTCATTTGAAGATTTTTAGACTGAAGCCCTAAAATCTCTTTATTTATTTCTATTTGACGTTGAGTCATTTGAATTTTTGCATAGGTATCAACAAGGGTAAGATTAAGTTCCTGTAATTTTTGTTCGTTTTCAAGTTCTTTTACGGTGACATCTTTTTTAGCGATTTTAAGATTACCACCTCTAACCCCAAAGTCAAACAGGTTATAACTCAAAGTCACACCCAACACAGATTGATAACGGGTATATGGGTTAATGAATGCTTCCCCGATAGACATAACTGTCGTTTCGTTAATATCACGATAGTTCTTTGTGTATTCAGTACCCGCCATAGCAACAAGTTTTGGGAAATATTCGGCACGTGCGCCCTTTATCCCCTGTTTTGCTATTAAAACATTATATTCACCTATTTGTAAGTCGTATGCATGGTCTTTTGCTTTTATTAAAATATCGTCAAAATTTATTTTGGTTATAAGTTTTTTATCAATATCTTTGTCTAACTTAATCGTACCTTTTAACTTTTGATAATCTTTGTTATGTTTTAAGGCACGTTCAACATATTTATTATTGTTCTGTTCTTTATCAACCTGCTTGTTATGTTCTTTAAGTTCAACTTTTTCCTGTTTTTTTTGTTTGCGTGATTTTTTCTCTTTTACCTTTTTTTCTTTTACTTTTTTCTCTTTTTGGATTTTAACTTTTTTTACTTTTTTTGACTTTTTAGCGGTTGCATCAACGTCATTAACCGACTGATTAACCAAATCAGCACTCTCAATGGCATCTGTTCCGACATTCACCCCAACTCCCGCACCAAACTGTTCATTCTGTTGATTTTCAGCAAAAACAGATGTGCTTGCAAAAACACAGCCCGCTAAAAATATTAATGCTAGTTTTTTTATATTAAACATTTTTCTTCTTTTTATTTTTATGATTTTATGACAAAAAATATTGCCAAAATCCTCGCTACCATGAGATTATCACAATAATATCATATAAACAAGAATAATATTTTTTTGTTAATTATTTTTTAATGATTAGTAAATTCCTTTGCAAATATTGGCTCACTACGTTTGCCAATAAAAAATACTTTACCCTTCCCGAATAATTCTTGCAGGGTTACCTGCAATGATTACATTATCAGGAATATCTTTTGTAACAACAGCACCTGCACCGATTACAACATTATTGCCAACCGTTACCCCTGATAATACACTCACACCGCCGCCTATCCAGACATTGTTTCCTATCGTAATCGGGTTTGCGTATTCCAGTCCTTTGTTTCGGGTTGGAACATCAAGAGGATGTTCTGCGGTATAAAACCCGCAATTCGGACCTATAAACACATTATCTCCAAAAGTTACTTTTGCAGGGTCTAAAATAACAAGATTATGGTTTGAATAAAAGTTTTCCCCAACCTCTATATTATATCCGTAATCACAGAAAAAATTCGGCTCTATATATACAATTTCACCTGTTTTACCTAATATTTTTTTTAGAAAACTCATTCTTTTCCTAAATTTTTCAATAGGTAAACCATTGTATTTTTGACAAAGTTTTTTTGCTTTTATCCTTTTATTAACCAAATCTTTATCCATCGGATCATACAATTCCGTATTTTTAATCATATCAACACCTTAACTTAATATTTTACCGTAACATTAATAAAATTACCTAAAAATATTAGGATATCAGGAGTTTTTACTTGACAAAAAACAAAATACATTCCTAATATCCTAATATCTAAATATTATACTAATAAGAATTAATCAGTAACTTCTTTAAATACCAAAGTACAGTTATGACCACCGAACCCGAATGAGTTAGAAAGTGCAGCGTGTACTTTATGTTCACGTTTTACGTGTGGAACATAATCAAGGTTAGCAACATTCTCATCCTGATTATCAAGGTTAATAGTCGGAGGAACAACACCGTCTGTGATTGCTTTAACACAAACGATAGCCTCGACAGCACCTGTTGCACCTAACATGTGACCATGCATACTCTTTGTTGAACTTACCAACAAGTTAGGGTTCTTTTCTTTGTCACCAAAGATTTGTTCAATCGCTTTAGATTCAGCAATATCACCCAGCCCTGTACTTGTACCATGCGGATTGATATAATCAATATCTTCCGGTTTTAGCCCTGCATCGTTAAGTGCAAATTCCATTGATTTTAAAGCACCTTTACCTTCAGGATCAGGAGCAACAATGTCGTGAGCATCAGCAGACTGACCATAACCAACGATTTCAGCATAAATCTTCGCACCACGTTTTTTAGCATGTTCATATTCTTCAAGAACTAAAACACCTGCGCCTTCGCCCATAACAAATCCATCTCTGTCCTTATCGTATGGTCTTGATGCCTTTTCAGGTTCATCATTACGTTTAGATAACGCACGACAAGCAGTGAACGCACCAACACCTAATGTTGTAATTGTTGCTTCACAACCGCCTGCAACAACAACATCAGCATCACCCCACTGAATACTTCTGAAAGCATCACCCACAGAGTGAGTACCTGTTGCACAAGCAGATGCCACACACTTGTTCAAACCTTTGTAACCATGCTTGATTGAAACTCTGCCTGATGCAATATCAACAATCAACATAGGAACTGTGAATGGTGACCCTTTTGTAGGACCTTTCGTTTGCATCGCAATATGGTTGATTTCAAATGTTTTAAACCCACCCGCTGCTGAACTAACAATTACACCTATTCTATATGGGTCAATATCCGCATCATCTATCCCTGAATCTGCAATAGCCTCATCTGCTGCTACCATTGCGAATTGGGTAAATCTATCCATACGTCTTGCATCTTTTGCCCCTAATAATTCTTCAGGATTAAAATCTTTATTCTTTATTTCTCCTGCTATCGTAACAGTATGACCTTCTGTTGAAATGTTCTCAAAAGTAGTAATACCACTTTTACCATTTAACATTGAATTCCAAAAATCTTTTACATTCGTTCCGCAAGGTGTAACTGCACCTAAACCCGTAACTACTACTCTTCTCTTATTCATATTTCGTGTTTCTCCTATTTATAATTGAAAATGGAAAGTTGAAAGTGGAAAAGCCATTATGACATCATATTTTTTACTTTATTACTTATTCATAATGCGGAGCATTATAAAAATAATTTTCCATTTTCAATTTTCCATTTTCGATTAAAAAAAGCGAAGAGATACCTCTTCGCTTTTTATAAAAAATTATTGATGAGAATCAATATAGTTAACAGCGTCTTGAACTGTTTGAATTTTTTCTGCTTCTTCTTCAGGAATTTCGCAACCGAATTCTTCTTCAAAAGCCATAACTAATTCAACTGTATCTAATGAATCAGCACCCAAATCACCAGCGAAACTTGCTTCCGGAGTAACTAATGCTTCATCAACGCTTAATTGGCTAACTACTACTTTTTTTACTTTGTCTAATGTACTCATTTTTAAATCCTCATTTTCTTATTTACTACACTATTCAATTTTACTCTAATATTATACTATAAAAGATTTTTTTTCAAAAAAGTTTACAATACAACTTTTAAGTTTTATTAAATCTTCTATATAATAAGTCCGCCTGAAACCTCGATAGCCTGACCTGTTACGTAATCAGTATCAAGTGCTAAAAACTTAACAACTTTAGCAATATCTTCAGGAGTACCAAGTCTGCCCATAGGAATTAATTTCATGTATTCGTCAGTATTACCTAAATCAGCAGTCATGGCTGTTTGGATAAACCCAGGGCAAACAGCGTTTACTCTGATGTTTCTCTTACCAAACTCTTTTGCTAATGTTTTTGTCAAACCGATAAGACCTGCTTTTGAAGCAGAATAGTTTGCCTGACCAGCGTTACCATGCAAACCTACAACAGATGACATGTTAATAATTGAACCTTGTCTTGCTTTCATCATGTGTTTGATAACTGCGTGAGTTACATAATATGCACTGCCAAGGTTAATTTTGATAACTCTTTCCCATTGTTCAGCACCCATCTTCACGAACAAACCATCTTTTGTGATACCTGCATTGTTTAACAAAATATCAATTTTTCCATGCTCTGCTATCATTTTTTCTACTGCAGTTTGTACTTGTTCATCGTTAGATACGTCAAATTGATAGAACCAAGCATCAACGCCTAAACCTTTAATTTCGTCAATAGCAGGCTTTGCAGTCGCTTCATCACAAATATCATTTATAATAATGTCACAACCTGCTTTAGCAAGTTCCTTTGCACAACTAAAACCTATGCCTCTTGAACCGCCTGTAATTAAAGCAATTTTTCTTTCACTCATATTTATCTCCTTATTTATTGATAAATTTCTATCTTCTTATCCCTATTCTATTTTAAATGGAAAATGGAAAATGGAAAATGGAAAATTATTTTTGTTTACATTTGTTTAGATAAATTATTGTTTATCGGGGGTAAATATATAAATCGTTAAAAGCCCCTCTCCTTT
>CAMHDG010000047.1 GCA_946183815.1 uncultured bacterium
CTCTCTCTCCAAGGAGAGATATATCTGCTTCGCAGATAAACAATAATTTACTTTTATAATATAATAACAAGCAGGAGATAAAAAAATGGAAAAGATTTTAACAGAAGATAAAGAGATTATAGAAATCGTTGAAAAAACAAGCATGAAACATATCGCCATAATTATGGACGGAAACAGACGCTGGGCAAAAGACAGAAACCTGCCTTCCGCAGTTGGTCATAAAAAAGGAGTAGATGCACTCAAGAAAGTGGTTTATGCTTGCGATGATTTTGGGATAAAATATCTTACTGTTTATGCTTTTTCCACTGAAAACTGGAACAGAAAACCTGAAGAAGTTAATTTCTTAATGGATTTATTGGGGACAACCCTTAAAAATGAATTAAAAGAATTACACGAAAACAATGTTGTTATTAGTTTCCTTGGTGATTTAACAAAATTAAGTCCTAAATTACAGGATATTTTATATAATGCTATTGAAACAACAAAAAATAATAGCGGTGTACATCTGCAAATCGCCTTTAATTACGGAGCAAGAGATGAAATAATATCTGCAACTAAAAAACTTGCCCAAAAGGTTAAAGACGGTAAAATCAATATAGATGAAATAAACGAAGAAAGTTTTTCAAAAGAACTCTATACTGCCTCATCACCTGACCCTGATTTATTGATTAGAACAGGCGGAGAAATTCGGGTATCTAATTATTTATTATGGCAGATAGCCTATTCGGAAATTCTTATTGTTGATGAATTTTGGCCTGAATTTGATAAAAATTCTCTTGCTAATTCCATAAAAGAATTTTTCCACCGTAATCGCAGATGGGGTAAATAGGATTAATTATATATCATTTTACACCTGATTTTAAAACTCAAGCATAAATGTAACAGGCCCGTCATTTATTAGTTCAACGTCCATCATTGCACCAAAAACACCTGTTTTTGTCGGAATATTTTTCTGCTGAATTTGTTTAGTAAAATATTCATAAAGTTCGTTTGCTCTTTGAGGTAATTCTGCCTTATCAAAACTTGGTCTTGTACCTTTCTTACAGTCGCCTGCAAGCGTAAACTGTGATACAACAAGAATTTCTCCATTTATATCCTGAACAGATAAATTCATTTTCTCATTTTCATCCTCAAAAATACGTAATTTAGAGATTTTATCTGCCAGTTTATCAGCGTTTTCTTCTCTATCCCCTTTTTCTACACCCAAAAGCACCAATATTCCCTGATTTATCTCGGAATACAATTCTCCGTTTATAGTCACAGATGCTCTTTTTACCCTTTGTATCAAACCTTTCATATTCACTCCTTTTTCATTATTTTATCGTGAATATAAACAAAATAAAAATGCCGAATAAATCATTCGGCATTTCATTTGTTATTTATCTATTATTAAACATCTTCCGGTTTTTTACCAACGAAAATTCTACTGAAGAAAGACCTCTTATTTGCTTTTTGCAAACTCTTTTCAAGATTTTTTGACGATTCTGCAAATTCTCTATATATCTGCGACTGTTGTTCTAAAGGAAGTTTGGTAAAATCTTCTTGTTTTATTCCTCTGCGTTTTAAATAAGTTCTTGGCGGAAGTTTAACAGTAAATTTTTCCTCATCAGGCATTTCAGCCGCCGGAAGTTCATCGACATTTACTCGTTCAACTTTTACCTCTTTAAAAACAGGATCGTCATCGTGCAATTTAAACGGGTCTTCTGCTGCCTCCGGGGTTTTAACCTCAACAGGTGCAGTTGGAGTAACAACAGACTCTTCAGGTGTTACTGCCACATCACTCACAGGGTCAGAACCAACAGTTGCAAGTGGTTCAGACACATCTGTCTGAGCAAATTCGTTTGCACTTATTTCTATCTGTTTCTTTAACATTGCCTCTTCTTCAGGCGACATATCTTTTAAAACATAACCCGCTGCCTTTGCCAGCCTAATATATTCATCTGCCGTATATGTAAACTTTGCATCTTTTTTCATTTTTCCAAAGTTTGTATTATAGCCTTTTTCTTTATGAATTTCTAAAAAAGTTTCTGCAAGATTTCTTTTTTCTTTTATGGTAAACCCGTCTTCAAGTTCATCAACAAAAATACCTTCGTCTATGTATTTTTGTAAATCTTCCTGAAACTCAAAAGTTATACCTGTTCTCTTACCACGATTTTTTATCTGTAACTCATAGTTCTGATCCTTGTTAAACCCATGGACATTGTATTTGTCAGACATAATATATCCTCATTATTCTTTCTACTTCATGTATATAAAGTAAATTTTATAAGTGTAATTTCAACATGAAAAATTTATTTACAAAAATTAAAAAAGGGGTAAAGGGGGTAAAGGGGTAAAGGGGTAAAGGGGATAAAATTTTGGTTTTGTTGAGAAAATTGCGTTATTAACAAAATAACAAAAAGACCGAGTAGAATTATTTACTCGGTCTTTTTGCATATATTTAAAAACTATCCTTTAATATCGTTTTCTATCTTTAGCAGCACATCATCAACTTTAGAAAAATCTTTGATACCGCCTTGAGCAAAGTTAGGACGACCGCCGCCATTTGCCCCTGTTGCTTTTGCAATCTCACCGACAAATTTTCCTGCGTTCAACCCTGCTTTTACAAAATTGTCCGATACTTTAACAAGTACCATTCTTTCAGATACAAGAATAATAACGCTTTCACCGAGTTTACTTGATAAAAATTCAACCCCTGCTTTGATACTGTCATTATCCATTAGTTCAATTTTTGAGATAAATAACTTCCCGTCAACCCCGTTTACATTTACCCCTTGGGCTTTTGATAAGAACGTGTTAAATTTACCTCTTGCGTTTTCGCTCTTAAGTTCTACAATTTGTTTTTGAAGTTCTCTGTTTTCTTCAGCCAGTTTTTCAACCCTTTCTTCAACCTCATTGTAGTGAACTTTGAATTTAGAAGATAATTTATCGATTTCTTCTGCTTTTGAGTTTAAGTAATCAAGTGCAGAATCGCCAACAACAACCTCAATTCTTCTTGTACCTGCCGCAATAGCACCTTCCGAAACGATTTTGAACAATCTTAAATCAGCAGTATTACGTGCATGAGTACCGGCACAAAACTCTTTAGAGATACACTCATCACCTTGACCTATTGACACAACTCTTACAGTGTCACCATATTTTTCGCCAAATAATGCAGTTGCACCTGTTTGATTAGCCTCCTCAATAGACATTACATCGGTATGAACAGCAATTCCTTGTTTTATCCATCCATTAATTAATTTTTCTGTCTTTTTGATTTCGTCAGGAGTCATCGCTCTTGAGAAAGTAAAGTCAAATCTCATACGGTTTTCTTCAACCTGTGAACCTGCCTGTTTAACCTCATCGCCGACAACTTTAATCAAACCTGCCTGCAACAAGTGAGCAGATGTATGGTGAAGTCTTATTTCAGCACGTCTTTCTTTATTAATTTTTGCGATTACTTCTGTACCATTTACCCCCTCAATATCGCCATTTAACAATTTGCAACGGTGAACATAAAGTTCGTTTACCTTGAATGTAGTCAATACTTCAAGTTTAAGACTGTCACTTTCGATAAAACCGCTATCGCCAACCTGACCGCCACATTCAGCATAAAACGGTGTTTTGTTCAATACTACATCAACAAAACCCTCACCCTCTATTGTTCCTAATATTTTTGCTGAACATTCGGTTTCACTATATCCTACAAACTCGGTTGAACCAACCTGTTCTTCCATTTTTGCATATTTCATATCGCCTGTAACAGAGATTTTTGCAGTTGCTGCTTTTGCACGTTCTTTTTGTTCCTGCATTGCCTTTTTATAACCTGCTTCATCCACTGCAAGCCCGCTTTCTTCTGCAATTTCTTTTGTCAATTCAAATGGAAAACCATAAGTATCATAGAGTTTGAAAGCACTTTCGCCATCAATATCTTTTTTGTTATTAATAAACTCTTCAAGCATCTTATAGCCTCTGTCGAGGGTTTTATTAAATCTTTCTTCTTCTTTCTTTATTGTATCTATGATTTTAGCCTTGTTCTCAACAAGTTCGGGATAAGCCTTGCCGTAGTTTTCAACAACGACATCTACTAACTTATGTAAGAATGGTAATTCCATACCTAAAATTTTGCCATGTCTCAAAGCACGTCTTAAAATCATTCTTAATACATAACTTCTTCCTTCATTCCCAGGGATAACCCCGTCAGAGATTAAGAAAGATACACATCTTGCGTGGTCAGTAATAATTCTTAAAGAAATATCCGTTTTTTCAGATTTTTTGTAAGGAACACCGCTCATCTCTGAAACTTTATCTAAAATAGGTTTTAAAAGGTCAGTTTCAAAAGTTGAGGCAACACCCTGACAAACCATAGTGATACGCTCTAATCCCATGCCTGTATCGACATTTTTCTTTTCTAACGGTGACTGGTTACCTTCTTCGTCTTGGTACAATTCAGTGAACACCAAATTCCAAATTTCAACCCATCTGTCACATTCGCAAGTATCAATACCACAATTCGGGTCGTCACATTTGTATTCTTCGCCCAAATCATAATGGATTTCTGAACAAGGTCCGCAAGAACCTGATGCTCCCGGAGGACCCCAGAAATTATCTTTTTTACCTTTTCTTTTTATACGTTCCGCAGGAACACCAATACTTCTCCAGATATCATAAGCCTCGTCATCTGTTTCAAAAATTGTTATCCAAAGTCTGTCTTTATCAAGTTTTAAGACCTCTGTAACAAATTCCCATGCCCAAGGGATAATCTCTTTTTTATAATAATCGCCAAAAGAAAAATTCCCTAACATTTCAAAGAAAGTATGATGTCGTGGGGTACGACCTACATTTTCTATATCAGAATCTTTTCCGCCCGCTCTGGCACACTTTTGGCAAGATGTTGCTCTTGCAGGCTCGTAAGGGCATGGCTGAATACCCAAAAATATAGGCAAAAACTGTAACATGCCTGCCGTTGTCAACAACACCGTAGGGTTATCAGGCACAAGGCTTGAACTCTCTACAACTGTATGCTGACGTTTTTCTTTAAAATAGTTTAAATATAAATCTCTAATCTCATTTCCTTTTAGCATTATTAAATTCCTTATTGATGTAATTATGATATTATTTTACATCAAAGAGGCAAATAGTTAAAGAAAAAACTATTACACATTTTCGTCTTGTGTTTCAGAGGGTTGTACTTCTTTTTTTGTAGTAAATTTATGTAAAATTCCTTTTCCTTTGTTCATATTATTAATAAGTTTATTTGCATACATAGTTCCGCCGACAAGCGAGGTAAATATTATAGGTGCTCTTACCACACTATGCAGACCCTTTGTTAACCTTGTCCCCATAGATAAAAAGAATAACGGAATTATTGAATTGGAAATAATACAACTCGTTGCGTGTTTCATACGTTTTTTGAAAGTTTTTTCTTCAATAACTTCAAACCCCTGAACCCCAACCATAGTTGTAGAGAACATTCTCATTGCATGCAAATCTGTAACTCTTGAATATATATTTGATTTTAACTCTGAACCCAATTTATCGTCTATATCGTGATTTATTCTACTATTTTTAAGATTATTTTTTATTCTGTCCTCGTAACTATATATCGTGTTAAAGGTGTTATCTGTTAGTCTGTTAAGTTTACGTAATCGCTTATTCTTTTCGATATGAGAATACCTTATTGCGTAATCAGCACCTATTGCACCTAATATCCCAAAACCAAGCATCAAGGTATTATCAATACAGTCTTTTATAATATTGCCTGTTGTAGTAATAACTTTTGCAGTTGGTTTTGTTATTTTATCAGGAATATGATTTATTCCGTTTTTTATGGTTGCAGAAACTTTATTGTTTTTAACTTTATTAGAAAATACAGATAATTTATTTTTTAAAAAAGCACTATTGATAATTTTTCCCTTTGATAATTCATACGCACCGACTGCAAAAGCAGTTCCGCCCAAAATAAGACTATCCCTTGTCAGTACAATATCCTTTTCTGCATCAGGTGCTTTTTTATAATCTGATACCATTTTTGCACTGCCCGTCACCCCAAATACCAAAAGCCCTGTTATTTTTGAATCCAATACTTTGTTTAAACTTAACCCCATCAATTATATTAAATCACAAGAAAAAATTTTTTTGTTAGCAAATAAAAAAAGAGAGAAACAAATTTCTGTTTCTCTCTTTTTAATGTTTTAAAAAACAAATTATTTATTTTGCATTTCTTCTACGGTAATAACTTTATCAATAAGACCGTATTTAACTGCTTCTTCTGCTGACATGTAGTAATCACGTTCGCAGTCTTTTTTAACTTTTTCGAGATCCTGACCTGAATTTTCAGCAAGAATCCCTGTCAACATATCTTTCATTCTCAAGATTTCTTTTGCCTCTAATTCAATATCAGTAGCCTGACCCTGAGCACCGCCAAGAGGTTGGTGAATCATAATTCTTGCACTAGGCAAAGCCATTCTTTTGCCTTTAGCACCTGATGATAACAGGAATGAACCCATACTTGCAGCCTCTCCTAAACAGATTGTCTGAACGTCTGCCTTTATAAGATTCATCGTATCATAAATAGCCATGCCTGCTGTTATTACACCCCCTGGGCTATTGATATATAACATAATATCTTTTTCAGGATTTTCACTATCAAGTAATAATAATTGAGCAACGATTGAGTTTGCTACATCATCATCAATAGCAGTACCTAAAAATATAATTCTTTCTCTTAATAATCTTGAAAAAATATCGAACGATTTTTCCCCACGTGATGAAGACTCAATAACCGTAGGTACATAGTTTATAATTTTATTCAAATCACTTACGCTTAAAATATCTTGCATAATAATCTCCTTATTTTTACAAATTATAACATAAATGATAAATGGGGTAAATGGGGTAAATGGGGTAAATTATTGTTTAGAGGCAAAGCCTCTAAACAATAATTCCCCCCTAGCAAATTTATCTTTTATGTGTATTAATATTAATAACGGGATATTAAGAAGAAGAGGAATTATTATGAATACAATTAATTTATTAAGTATAGGGAAAAGAGCGACTGCTAAGGTTATAAAACCCAAAAAACAGACCTATAATGCAATGTACAGATATACCAAATCAATAAACGATAATACATCTGCAGATACGTTTAAAAAACTTGATAATCAGGCAAAGACAAGGTTGCATAGCAGAAAATCCGCACTAGCAGAACAAAAACTTTTGGATTTATCTGAAGAATTGTGTGATGAACCAATGGGTACAAAAGAATTGCTTAACTATTTCTTAACCCAATCAAAAAATATGTATAATATCGCTAAAGAATCAGTATTAGCAACATATTACAGTATAAAACACTAATAATATTTAACCGTTACATTAAATAAAAAAAGTTGAAAGCGTTAAACTTTCAACTTTTTTATTATATAAAACTAATTGAAAAAATTAATTCTCATTATTTTTATTTACCCCTCTCATAGTAGGGAAGGCGATAACATCACGGATAGTAGGTGAATTAGTTAATAACATAACTAATCTGTCAATGCCCATACCCATACCGCCTGTCGGTGCAAGACCATATTCAAGAGCATTGATATAATCTTCATCAATAGACATTGCTTCCTCGTCACCGTTTGCTTTAGCCAACGCTTGAGCCTCAAATCTGTATCTTTGGTCAATAGGATCAGACAGTTCAGAGAATGCGTTTGCAATTTCCCAACCGTTAACTCTTGTTTCAAATCTTTCCGTTAATCTGTCGTTATCTCTATGAGCCTTTGCCAAAGGTGATATTTCACGAGGGTAGTCAATAATATGACAAGGTTGAATTAAAGTTGGTTCAACTTTTTCTTCAAAGATAGCGTCAATTACCTGACCCCAGTTCATATCGTCATCAACCGCAACATGTAATTCTTTTGCTTTTTGAACAGCCTCTTCTGCTGTAAAGATTTCCATAAAATCAATGCCTGTTGCTTCTTTTACAGCACCAAGCATGGTTTTTCTATCCCAAGGCGGGGTCAAATCAATTTCGTTTTCTCCGTATTGAATTTTTGTTGTTCCCAACACCTCTTGAGCAACCCACGCTACCATATTTTCTGTAAGTTCCATCATATCATTATAATCAACATAAGACTGATACAACTCAATCATAGTAAATTCAGGGTTGTGACGGGTATCAATACCTTCGTTTCTGAAACATCTTGAAAGTTCAAAAATCTTTTCACTTAAACCGCCAACCATAAGTCTTTTTAAATGTAATTCAGGAGCAATTCTCAAGGTTAAATCCATATCAAGTGCATTATGATGAGTAATGAACGGTCTTGCGTTCGCACCTGATGCCTGTGTATGTAACATTGGTGTTTCAACCTCTAAAAAGCCTTTATTTGTTAAATATTCTCTTATCTTTTGGATAATAAGACTTCTTTTTCTGAAAGTATCTCTTGTTTTTTCATTAACAATTAAATCAACATATCTTTGACGATATCTTGTTTCCTGATCAGTTAACCCATGGAATTTTTCAGGTAAGGTTTGTAATGATTTTGAAAGAATTGTATATTCTTTAGCCTTGATGGAAAGTTCTCCACGTGGAGTTCTTCTGATTGAACCATAAAATCCCATTATATCGCCAACATCTACAAGTTTAAGCATTTTAAACTTGTCAACATCCATATTATCTTTGTGTGAAAAGATTTGAATTTTACCTGACGAATCCATAAGGTCAATAAACATGCCTGTATTTCTAATAGCCATGACACGACCTGCAACAGAATAAAAATCTTCTGTTTCTTCACCTGCAGGTAAATCTTTATATTTTTCCTGCAAATCTTTTGCATCTATATCTTTGTTGTATTTATAAGGATATGGATTAATTCCTTTATCCATAAGTTCTGTCAACTTTTGTAATCTGCGTTGTCGCATTGTTTCCTTTGCGGAAATAGGTTCTCTTGTTTGTGTATCACTCATTTATATTCCCTCATTATTGTGTAATATAGTTATAGTTTAGCATAAAAATAAATTATTGTTTAGCGGGCAAC
>CAMHDG010000048.1 GCA_946183815.1 uncultured bacterium
TATAAAAAAAAATATAAAAAATAGGTAGGGTTCTACCTTAACTTATTAACTTTAAATTTTATAATTTTATTAAGCAGATATTGAGGTAATTTAGAAACAACAGACACCAATTTTGCGTCAAATCCAACACAATATGATGGTTTAGGGTTGCTCATTTTGTCTATTTTTGAAACTATCTGAACAACTTTATTTACACTCAACCCTTTGACCTCGTTTTCAAGTGCATTTTGTTTTAGGTAATTTGACTCGTTTTTATAATCTTTTGAATTTTCGATAGTTTGAGAATTTTCTTTTATCGATTTTGACCACAAAGGAGTTGCAATAACCCCCGGTTTAACGGAAACGACCTTTATTCCTCTTTTATTTTCCATCATAAAAGAATTAAACAAAATATCTAAAGCACGTTTTGAGGCACAATATGGCGATATAAAAGGGAATAACCCATAACTTGCCATTGAACTTATATTGATAATTTTCCCGTTAGTCAAGTTGTCTAAAAGCCCCTGTGACAACTCAACTGCCCCAAACACATTTACATCAAACTGGCGTCTTAACTCTGATACAGGTATATTTTCTATTGCACCTGCAACAACACAACCTGCAACATTTATCAGAGTGTCAATTTTATCTGTCTTTGATGTTATAAACTCAACCGCACCCTGTATTGTATCTGGTTTAGCATAATCAACATAAAACGGAATAATGTTTTCCGATAACTCATCAGGCAACTTTTTCTCATTTCTGTAACCGCAAAAAACAATATTATCTTTAGAAAAATAATTAACTAAAGCCTCGCCTATCCCTGATGTTCCACCTGTGATTACGTATGTTTTCATATTGGTATTATAGCATAAATTATTGTTTAGCGGGGGTAAATATATAAATCGTTAAAAGCCCCTCTCCTTTGGAGAGGGGTTGGACAGAGGGTTCAATTATTAAACCAACTATTACTTACCCTCTCTCAAATTTCTAAATTCACTGCAAGCAGTTCATTAAGAAATTTCTCTCTCTCCAAGGAGAGATATATCTGCTTCGCAGATAAACAATAATTTATATAATCTTAATTTACATTCATTAGTGTAAACTTGACACTAATATAAATCTCAATGTAAAATAATAACCATGTGTAGAATTGGGGCAATAAAATCAAAAAAATATATCCATCCTTCGACAGCGTTGAAACTTATGCGCTCACAACAAGAAGGACACGATGATTCAGGCTTTGCCTTTGTTATGCAAGATTTAGGCGGAATTTTTGAAACTTATAAAGAATTACCTATTCTGTCAATGGCTGCAACTATCGAAGGAACTCGACTTGCAGAAGATATTTTGCACGATTTAGGGTTTAATCGGGTACTACAATGGACACCTGATATTAATAATAAACAAGGGTTAAAGATTAGCCCAATGCCAAATTATATATTTGAGGTTTTAGAATACCCAAAAAGCCATAAATACGCAACTAAAGAGGAAAAAGAAGAACTGCTTGTTGATACAAGTATTAAATTAAGAAAAGCACTGGAAGAAAATCATTCGGGCTTTATTTATTCTTTTTGGAACGATGTTTTAACCTTGAAAGAAATCGGAAGTCCGAAAGATATAGGCACATATTTTAACCTCTGGAATGACGATAACGATTTATCAGCAAAGATTATTACCGCTCAATGTCGTCAAAATACGAATTATGGCATTGTAAGGTATGCAGCCCATCCGTTCTTTTTAGAAGGTTACACTGTTCTTGCTAACGGTGAAAATACTTTCTATGAAAAGAACAGACTGTATCAGGAAGGTTTATATAAAGGATATTTAGGGTTTGAATCAGATTCACAATGTTTCTTATATTCACTCCATTATGTGAATAAAATTCTAAAATGGCCTCTTGAATACTTTATGCATACTGTATTTCCGCTATCTTATAACGATATTGATAAAAGAGATGACCACCAAAAAGAGATTTTATTGAGGATAAAAGCATCTTTAGAACACCTGTCAGCAAATGGACCTAATACAGTTTTAGGGGTATTACCGAATGGAAACTTAATCTGCGTTTGCGACCCTAAAAAATTAAGACCTGTCGTGATAGGCAGAAACGATGAAACAGTTATAATGACATCAGAGGTCGCAGGGGTAAATGACCTTATGCCATACCGTGATATAAACAAGGATATTTATCCGAGAGAAAGAGAAATGATAGTTGTAGATAATAATCTGAAAATTCAAAGGATAGAACAATAGATGAGTGAGGTATATATTAATCAATTACATAAAGATGATCTGCCATGGATAATAGAATATGACGAATCAAAATGTATCCAATGTGGCAGATGCACTGCCACCTGCTCATTTGGTGCTATAAAACCTGCTATTGAACAAAGGAAAGTTTCAGGTTCAATAACAGAAAAAAATAAGTTAGAAAAAGTTATCGTTATAAAACAGGAAATAGGGTTTGCAAACCATTGTCGTGGTTGTGGGATGTGTGAAAGAGTATGTCCAAACGGTGCAATAAAAGCAGTAAGAAATACAGATGACAGATACTCAATAAGATACAGAGCCAAAACTGCAGAATCAGTAAAAAAAGGCGGGCGTTCAAACCTTAACACAGAAGGAAGAACACTTGATAAAATAAAAATCGGGCGTATATCTCAAATGACAGACCCATCGCTTGATGCAGTTCGTCATACTTTTGAAATAAAAACCCCTTTTGGTCGTGTTTTATCTGCGGATAAACTTAATCTTAATGTTAAAGACGGCAAATTAGAACGTACAACTCCACTACCGCCAAACAGGTTTATCTATCCTATTATTATGGGTGATATGTCTATCGGGGCTGTTTCGTGGAGAATGTGGGAGGCGATGGCTATCGCTACTGCATACTTAAATGAAGTTTGCGGTATTCCTATCAGAATGTGTACAGGTGAAGGCGGGATTCCATCAAGGTTATTAAAATCAAAATATGTAAAATATATGATTTTACAAATCGCATCGGGTCATTTTGGCTGGAACAGAATTGTAGATGCCATGCCGGATATGGTTGAAGATCCCGCAGGGATACTGATTAAGATAGGTCAGGGTGCAAAACCGGGTGACGGCGGAATGCTTATGGCAAACAAGGTTGCAAAATATGTTCAGGAAATCAGAGGAGTTCCTAAAGCCGATTTATTAAGCCCACCAACACATCAGGGGTTATATTCGATAGAAGAAAGCGTTCAAAAGATGTTTTTATCAATGAATGCCGCTTTTAATTTTAAAGTGCCCGTAGCAATAAAAGTTGCGGCATCAGTAACAAGTGTATCTGTATATAATAATTTATTACGTGACCCATACAATATTGTAGGCGGGTTCTTCCTTGACGGTCTTGCGGCAGGAACGGGTGCTGCGCACGAAATATCCCTAAACCATACAGGTCACACGATTACATCAAAATTAAGAGATTGTTATAAAGCCGCAATCAAGCAAGGCAGACAAGGTGAAATTCCTATATTTGCAGGTGGCGGACTCGGGCAGACAGGCAGTTTTGCGGCGGATGCGTTTAAACTCATTTGTTTAGGTGCAAATGGAGTATTTTCAGGAAGATTACTTCTTCAAATTGCAGGTTGTGTGGGTAACGATACAGAACGCTGTAACGCTTGTAACACAGGGTTGTGTCCTGCCGGTATTGCCAGTCAGGATGTATGTTTAACTAAACGATTAGATATAGATAAAGTAGCCCAAAACCTTGTTAATTATTTTATCGCAACAGATTTAGAACTACGAAAACTTATGGCTCCGACAGGTTGCTCATCACTTCCTATAGGTCGATCGGATACATTGATTACAGTAGATAAAAACGTAGCAGACAGACTGGACATACAATATGTATGCTAGGGGTAAACAGATAAAGGATAAGTAGCAGCAAGAATGAAAATGATAAAAATTAATGCACTAAAAGATAATGACAGAATGTCAACACAGGCACTTCTTCAACTGATAGAAGAAAAGATTGAAGAGGGTTATACAGATTTTGAAATAAATGCTTGCGGTCAGCACGATATAGGTGGTTCTTCGTGGTCAAGAGCAGAGGGAGAAGAACTTAATTTTTATATAACAAACCCCGGACAAAGAGTTGGAGCAATGGCAAGAAAAGGAACAAATATCTATGTAGAAGGCTCAACTCCTGCAGATGTAGGCTGGTTAAATTCAGGTGCAAATATTGTTGTAAAAGGTGACTGCGGAGATACTGCTTCGCATTGTGCAGCAAGCGGGAAAATATACGTATCAGGCAGAGTCGGAACACGCTCGGGCGCTCTAATGAAACACGACCCTAAATACGAAACCCCTGAATTTTGGGTGCTTAAAAACACCGGTTCATTCAGTTTTGAATTTATGGGCGGAGGTATAGCGGTAGTTTGCGGTTACGATTGCGCAGGACTAAAATCTGTATTAGGGAAACGCTCATGTGTCGGCATGGTTGGCGGAGTGATTTACGTCAGAGGAAATGTCGCAGATATTTCAAAAACAGTTGTTATAAAAGATTTAGATGAAGAAGATAAAAAATTCCTGAAAAAAGGAATGAAAGAGTTTTTAACAGCCATTGATAAAAAAGGGCTCGCAGATACTTTACTTGATTTTTCTGAATGGCATAAGATAGAGCCGTTACCGATAGAAGAAAAAGTAGAAAAAATATCAGTAAAAGAGTTTAGGGAAACCCAATGGGTCGAGGGCGGAATATTTGGAGATTTTATAGAGGACGATTTGACAATATATCCTCTTGCCTCGACAGGAAAAGGCAGACTAAAACAACCTGTCTGGAATAAAGATTTGTGTATTAATTGCGAACTTTGTATAAAGAATTGCCCTAATAATGCAATAAGCAAAGACAATAATAACCATTATACAAGTTGTGACAATAAATGTATAGGCTGTTCAATCTGTGAAACAGTTTGCCCTAAAAATGCATGGACAATGCAGAACAACAAAAAAGAAATCTCATAATATCAAAATAAAAAGGGCTGAAAATATCAGCCCATCTAGTGTTTATAATATTTAATTTAATTGGTTTATGCAAGATAATTAAGTTCTTGCTTATTAGGAGTTTCATGCTCTGCAAGGAATCTGAAGGTTCTGTATAATTTGTAACCGAGAGAAGTAACAGGGTTAGCATCAACAGAATCAGCCCTACGAGCAATAAGTAATTCTTTTTCAAAGTTTACTTTATTTTGTTGTTGTTGAGAACGCGGTGCGATTGGCTGTGCGTTGTTGGCTGTGAACTTTATATTATTTATTTGATTGATTTTCATTTTAAACCTCTTGAGTTTTTTATTTTTTAAGTGTTTCTCATACACTTTATTTTACAATTTCATTATGATACAACTTAAAAAATTTGTCAAGTGTTATTTTTACACTAATTCATATTTGTTCATAAACCAGTAATATCAATATTCTTCCATTAAGTGCATTTTATACACTTAATCAGGGTTTCATGCCGTTTTTAAAAAATCATACACATGGAGGATATTTTATAATCAGGTACAATAAATTGAGAGTTACTTAATTAAATCCTGCTCCACTAATATTAAAATTAGAAGATGCAACAAACTAACCCTATTGTCCTGACCGTTTACAAACTTCTTCTAATCTTCAATGGTTGTCCCATACGGTTAAAACCACGTTCCCCTATCCAATGGACAATAAGATTACCTTTACCGTCAAAATTATACTGCTCTTTTTCAGATATGTATAAAACCACCGTATGTAAATTACCCTTATTATTGTACGTTATCGTGCGTTTTGGATAAATTTGAGGGTTATTATTATCAATCTCTATCCTTAACAAATTGCCTTTTGAATTGTAATAAAACACTCTGTCTGGCTTATTGCTATACCTTACCCCGTAAGAAATCAGGGTTTCGCCTATAAAAAACGGAAACAAAAGCCTTTCCTGATCAGCACTGGAATTTATCTGTTTTTTCATATATGACATATTTACATCATAGTATTTATCCGTTAAATCTGCTCTGTAATATATTGCAGGCAAATATGTCTTAACGTCTTTAAAAGCCTCTGCTTTCGCCACAGGAACAGTATAACCTGCAGGCTTTTGCTGGGGCTGAACCTTTTTTACCGTCTTTTTACTAAACGATTTTTTTATAGTTTTTGCATGCAGAGGTAAATTCAAATTGCAAAATATACTCAAGATAATTGCCAATGCTATATATTTCTTCACTTTGATGCTTGCCTTTCCGCTATTTTAAATCCTGCTCAAACATGTCCTCTGTAATCTTTGATGCTAATTGAGTAAAACTTTCGGTAATATTCGAGTTCTCATTAACCTCTGAAACAGGAATGCCCTTGTTTATTGAGGACATCATTGTGTAATAATTATTTGGAAGTTTCCAGTAAACCTTTTTCTTCAGTGCTTTTTCAACATCATCAACCGTAATTTCATCATTCTCCAAATATCTGTTTACGACAATTTTGGTTTTATCATCAGGGAAATTCAGACCTTTAAACAAATCTAAACATCTTTGACAATTCCTGATAAGCGGTAAATTTATAACTGTAACCAACAAAATAAAATCAGAATGTTCTAATATCGACATATTCAACTTATCGACATTTGTTCCCATATCAACAATGATATAAGAAAAAGCCTTACGCAAACAGTCAAACAACTTAACCACTTGTTTAGGAGTTAATGTTCTGCTCTGTTCGATATTTTGAGGCTCTGCAAGAACATATAGGCTTGTATCTTTATATTTACAGCAAGCCTCCTGAATAAATGTTTTGTTATCAACATCAGCCTTATTTACAATTTCAGATATATCAATACTTGGCTTAACATCTAAAAATGTAGTGACATCACCTATCGGCATATTCAAGTCAACAAGAGCAACCTTATCTCTTGTGAGTTTAGAAAGTTCTACTGCAAGATTAGAAGCCACAGCGGTTTTTCCTACCCCGCCTTTGTTAGAATACACTGCAACAATTTGCGATTTCTTCATCGCTTTAACCTCGTGCTGACTACACTTGTCAACAGAGGATAATAAATCTTTTTTTATTACCGGTTTTGAAACAAAATCTTTCGCCCCGTATCTCAAAGCCTGTATGATTGATGATGTAGTATAATCTTCGGACAAAACAACAACATTTACTCCAAATTCAGATAATCGTTTTATCATTTTGTAGCAAATATTTTTGTCAGAAGTCATGGAAAAAAAAGCAATATCGGGTTTGTTTTCTTTAACATAACGAACACCACTGTTATAATCGTCAAAGATGTTATCAATAACAACATCTTCTTTTTCAGCCAAATACCCCTCTATAACGGCTCTTGTATCTGACTCTTTTTCAAAAATAACTATTGTTATGCTCATAATCACTCCATAAATACTCTTCCGTATTTATAATAGCATGTATTTAAGATATTTAAAATTACTTATTTAATATTTCATTGAATTTTGCTCTTAAATTATTAAAAGCATCACCAACGCCCTGAAGGTTTACTTTATTGTAATCAAAGAAATATTGACCTGTTCTGTCCTTGTATCGCAGGGCTGTTGATTTTTCAACAGAATCATCTTTCCAAAGAGCCATATTTTTTGATTTAATTCCTGATTCTGTTTTAACAAAATCATCACGATTTAGTTTCTTATCTATCTTTTTATACATTTTTAATTCTTCTTGTAAAGAAAGCATATCGTGAGTATAGTTACCACTTTTTGCTTTATATTTCTTAAATGCGATACCGAAAGAAATTGTTGGTTTATTTGATTCGATAGTATTCATAATTATCCCCTAGCCTTTTCTTATAAATTTAGTTTAAAAAACCCCGCAGTGTTGCGGGGTTAATATAATCTTATCTGTAATGAGCAAACGCTTTATTTGCTTCAGCCATCTTGTGGGTATCCTCACGCTTTTTACATGCCTGACCCTGACCATTTGAAGCGTCCATAAGTTCGTTTGTCAACTTATCAATGAAAGATTTACCGCTTCTGTTCTTTGCTGCTGCAATGAGCCAAGAAGAAGCGAGAGCGAAACCTCTGTCGTCTTTAACTTCGATAGGTACTTGGTATGTAGAACCACCGATACGTCTAGCCTTAACTTCCAATAATGGTGTAGCATTTTTCAATGCTTTTTGGAAAGTTTCGATAGGGTTTTCGTTTGTTCTTTCTTTAATTCTTTCTAATGTAGCGTAGAAAATTCTTTCAGCGAGTGATTTTTTACCACGGCGCATAATTCTGTTGATAAATTTAGAAATATCTACGTTGTTATATATCGGATCCGGAGACGGTACACGTCTTTCAGGTTTAGAACGTCTTGACATTATTTCTTACCTCCTTTTTTAGCACCGTATTTAGAACGGCTTTGGTTTCTGTTAGCAACACCTGCAGTATCTAAAGTACCACGTACGATGTGATAACGAACACCAGGTAAATCCTTAACACGACCACCTCTGATAAGAACAACACTGTGTTCTTGAAGGTTGTGTCCGATACCCGGAATATAAGAAGTAACTTCAAATCCGTTTGTTAATCTTACTCTGGCTACTTTTCTTAAAGCAGAGTTTGGTTTTTTAGGGGTTGTTGTATAAACCCTTGTGCATACTCCACGTCTTTGAGGACAATTCATCAAAGCAGGAGATTTAGTTTTGTCTGTTAGTCTTTTACGTTCTTGACGTACTAACTGGTTAATTGTAGGCATTATTTTCTCCTTTTTTTACTTTGTCGGATTAGTAAATCCGACCTACCTTACTGATAACAAATCGGTACAACTCATCGAAGAACCCTTACTTATTCCCGATAACCGTCTGCTATCTATATTTCAATTCGGATAGTCAGTCCTATCCACACCTATTGAACAACAGACATGCCTGCGTGTCAAATATTTGTAAATTATTGTTTAGCGGGCAACGAAGTTGCCCTTTAGTGAATAGTGAATGGT
>CAMHDG010000049.1 GCA_946183815.1 uncultured bacterium
ACATTATAATTATAAATACTAAATATTTATAGTCAACATGTTTACTATTGTTAAACTCAATGTTTTAATGAACTAATATAGTAAATATGAATAATGATTTACAAAAAAAATTAGGGCAAAGAATAAAAAAGTTACGTATATCTCAAGGGTATAGTCAAGAAAATTTAGCAGAAGAATTGGATATTGCAATCAATACATTGAGTAATATTGAGCGTGGAAATTCTTTTATGACTTCGGCTACTTTGGAAAAAATAATAAAAGTATTTCATGTATCGTATTCAGATTTGTTTAGTTTTGATGAAATTGATACATGCGAAACATTGTATAATAGTATATTATCAAGATTGAATGTGATAAAATCAAATTATGATAAATTAAAAATATTAGATTCTATAATGGAAAAATTTATCTGATTTTGATAGAAATTATTGTTGCTAATCGGATAGAGTAGTTAAAATTTGTAATCTTTAGTTTTATAAAAGTGTAGGAAAGAGAAGTATGAAAAAAGAAAATTTATTTAAGGGTTTAATACTTATTTTTGTATTATTTAATTTTGTAATGATGCCTGTATATTCAGCGACTGTTTATAGTTCGGCAGGAAAATACGGACTGAAAGACGATAGCGGAAAAGTTGTTTTATCTGCTCAATATCAGGCAGTAGAACAATTATCTTATACCCCGTCAAAAAAGGTTATTATTCCTATGCACGCAATGGACGAGGTTCAGGTTAAAAAGTTAGGTATGTATAAGATAAAGAAGAATAGTCTTTGGGGGCTTGCAACCGCCGGTGGTCATGTGAGCCATGAATGTAAGTATAAAGCGGTGGAAACTGACGGGAATGGTGATGTTGTTTTTACTTTACCGGATGGAACAAAAGAATATGCTCACCCTGTATTGAATGGTGCTAAGGCAGCAAGAGATACTCTTGTAACAGTTGTCGGTCTGCCTGTTACCTTAATTGGTGCTTGTATGATTCCTATTGAGGCAATCTCAAAAGCAGGCAGGGGTAAATAGGGGTGTTTTAAGTGAAAAGTTTTGCTTGGTCGTAAAGCCTGTCATTGCGAGCGTTAGCGTGGCAATCCGGCCGATTTATTAAATGGGATATGGGTTTTTATTAGGAATTAGGAATTTCTTTATGGGGCTTTCCCCTATGGATATTAGATTAGTGGATGTTTTTTATACATTGTCACACAGAAAAAAGTTCATAGATAATAATACGACCGCATTTGAAATGTACTTATTGTAAAATAATATAGAAAACGGGGCTTTGAATTATTCAAAGCCCCGTTTTTTTATTGCTTAAATTTTTATTTTGCATTTATAAGCATTTGAACTTTTGTCTGCATCATTTCTTCAATGATTAACCAGTTCCCGTTCGCCTGTTTTTTAACAACAAAGTATGCCTTAAGTTTATAACTTTCACCAGATGGTTGTCTTAAAGCAGATATTTTATAAGTGTCTGTCCCTGTTTGTTCAACTTTAATGTTAGAATAATTATTCTTATAATTTCTTATTTTTGCAACAATTTGACTTTTTCTCATTTCACTAATATAGCGTTGAGTATTTGTCACTCTTGTAACTGTTGAACCGTCAGGCTTTACAACCTCTCTGATTATTCTTGCGGTTGGAGAGTACATTGTTGTAACCTCTGAACTGTAATTGTTTGCCGCATTAACGTATTTGTTAAAATAATTAAGTGCATCTTGTTTTGTGCTTGATGCAAAAACAGATGTTGTAATTGTCATTACTGCTATCAATGTTAATAATATTTTTTTCATATCGCTTGTCCTTATTTATGTAAAACACATCTCTACATGTATAGAACGATTTTTATTAAAAAATGTTCATTTTTTCTTTAAGATATTTTTAAGATAGTATAATTTTTTAATTTTCCTTATACATCAGGGAGAGTTCCTTTTACCTCTGCAATTTCATCGCAATCGAGATTAAAAGCCTTGTGGAGTGCGATAACTGCTTTATCGGCATCAAGTTCGTCAACAAGACAACTAATCTTGATTTCACTTGTAGAAATCATTTTTATATTAATATTCTCTCCAGCGAGAGTATTAAACATCGAAGCGGCTATCCCCGGGCGGTCAATCATGCCTGCCCCGACAATAGAAACCTTTGCTATATTTTCGTCAACCTGAAATCTGCTTGCTCCGATTGCTTCTTTCATATCATCTAATGTTTTTAAGGTTTTGTCTAAATCTGATTTATCAATAGTGAATGCGATATCGTTGGTATTTTCAACTTTTCTTGCATAAGATTGAATAATCATATCGACAGATATATTTGCATCAGACAGTTTAGAGAAGATTTGTGCAGCACGTCCCGGAACATCGGGAACATCACAAACAACAATTCTTAATTGAGAAAGGTCAGATGCAACACCTGTAACAGGTTTTTGAAGTTCCATATCTTCTACTCCTACAATTAATGTACCTAAATTTTCTAATTTGAAACTGCTTCTTACCCTTAAAGGTACGTTAAACATTTTGGCAGTTTCAACAGCCCTTGGGTGTAACACATTAGCCCCGACTCTTGCAAGTTCCAGCATTTCTTCATAAGAAACCATATCAAGTCTTGATGCTGTTGGAACAAGTCTTGGGTCTGTTGTGTAAACCCCCTCAACGTCAGTGTAAATATCACAACGCTTTGCCTCCAGTGCGGCTGCAAGTGCTACGGCAGACGTATCTGAACCGCCTCTGCCCAGTGTCGTGATTTCTCCGTCTTCTGTTACCCCTTGAAAACCTGCAATTACTACAACTTTGCCTGAATCAAGGTGGCGTTTTATTCGGTCTGTTTTTATATCAACAATTCTTGCTTTTGAGTGGATGTTTTCAGTGATAATTCCAACTTGCATAGCGTTCATGCTAATTGCTTCTCCGCCTGCTTCTTGTATCGCCATTGCTAAAAGCGCAATAGATATCCCCTCTCCTGTTGATAAAAGCATATCCATCTCACGTCCTGACGGGTTTGGTGAAATTTCTTTTGCCATTTTTACAAGATGGTCTGTTGTGTGTCCCATTGCTGATACAACTACAACTACGTCATTCCCAAAATTTTTTTCTCTCAATATTGTTCTTGCGACATTCTTTATTTTATCAGTGTCTGCTACCGATGTTCCTCCGAATTTTTGAACAATTATATCTCTACTCATTTTCCCTTATAAGTCCTTCTAACTCTTCTCTTTCTTTTTTGTATCTGAATTTATCGTTGTCGATTTCTTCGGCTTTTTTTGCTATCTCAATAGCCTTTTCTAAATTATACTTGTAATTATCTCGTTTTGCAAGATTATACAGTACACTAAAATATATATTGAAGATTTCAATATTTTTGGTTTTATCTTCAATATTTTTGAGTTTCTTTTTCGCTAATTCATAGTTGTTTTGTTTAATTAAGAATTTTGCATAAGCAATATATATTTCGTCTTTATCCGGCATGTATTCTATTGCTTTTTCAAACAAATCCGCCACTTTTTCTGTTACTCCTAATCCATCGTAGCATTGAGCCATAAGGGAATAATTGAATCCTTTGTTGGAAAAATCGTCTTTGCATTTATCCAAATATAAAAGTGCTGATTTATAATTCTTCTTATCAACCTCAATTTCTGCCGCCATGCTATTTGCCATATAATTATTCGGGTTCAAATCAAGTGCCTTGTTTTTGTTTTTTATGGCTAAATCTTTTTGACCTACTTTGTAATATGACAGTGCAAGTCTTGCATAGATTTCGTCAACATCTTTCTTGTTAAGACAGTCATTTGCCTTGTTTAGTTTTTCTATTGCAAGTTCGTGGTGGTTAAACTTTTGGAGTGATACAGCCCATGACAGGTATAAGAAGAATGTTTTTAAATTATTCATTTCTGCCATTTCGTAGAATTGCAATGATTCTTCTTCGTTGTTCTTCATTGCATAAATATCACCCAGTAAAAGATAGGTTTCTATTTTGTGTCGGTATATTGCAAGCACTTTTTTTGCATAAGATATAGCCTCATCATAGTTTTTCTTTTTAAAGTATATATATGCTATATTATGCAATGCTTCAAAATTGTTTTCTGTCGTTTTTTCGATAAGCAAAAGTTTATCAAGAGCCTTGTCGTATTCCCCCAACTCTATTTCCACAATAGATAACATATAAAGTGGTCTTGCATCTTTTTTGTTGTAAAGCACTGCTTTTTCCAGTTTGTCTATTGCCTCTTTGTATTGTTTAGTCTTTATAAGTAAAGCACCCCATGACAAGTAAACATCAGCATTTTCGTCATCAATTTCAATGGCGTGTTCGTATTTTGAGATGGCTTCTTCTGTTCTTCCCATCATTGCAAGGCAATTTCCCCAAAGTCCAAGTGCTTTTACGTTTTGTTTGTCTTTTTTGTAAGCAGCAAGGTAGAATTTAATTGCCTGTTCAAAATCGCCCGTTGTTTGTTTAATTACTCCTAAATTGATAAGAGCATTGGAGGTTTTAGTAGGGAAACAAATTGCACTTTGTAACAGGTTTTCAGCCTCTTGAAAATTTCCCATTGTGTACATTGTGTTTGCCATATTAATAAAAGCGTTACTTGGCATCGCAGGAGTAATGCTCATTCTAGTGTAATCGTCAACTATTGTATTTGCTTTTGTAATTTTGTCAAAAATCTTTTTAAAAATATTTTTAGATTTTTCTATATATTTACCAGACAATCTGCCACCTCTCTTATTGCACCTTCCCCGCCGTTTTCTTCAGTCATCTGAATACCTTCAATGGATTTTATCTTTTTTGTTGCGTTAGGAACGGTGATTTTATATTTTGCGTACTCTAAACATTCTAAATCATTAATATCGTCACCTATATATACATATTCTTCTTGCGATAAATTATATTTTTCTAAAATAGATTTTAATACAGGAAGTTTATCTCTGACTCTCTGATGTACATCTTCAAGTTCAAAGATGTCTTTTAGCCATTCAATAGCAGGGTTCTTTTCTCCTGATATTATTGATATATTTATCCCATCTCTTTTTAGCATAAAGCAACCCATCACATCTTTGTAATTAAGTCGTCTTGTAGATAAAGAGTTTTCGCCGATATAGACGTAATTATCAGTCATAACTCCGTCAAAATCAGTGATAAGCATTTTAATTGTATTTGGTAGTTTTAACATGCCTTTTCCTCTTTCTGTCTAATTATATCATATTTATAATAATATTGCAGTGTTTCATAGTTTTCTTAAGAAAAACAGGCATGGGAATTGTAAAAATATATTAAGTATTTTGCAGAAAAAACACCTCAAAAATTGTTGTAATATCTACACCCATTATAGTTTAAGATATTGTAACATTTTTGCAACAAACTAACAAAAAAAAATTTGGTTTGATTTAATATAATTACAGAAGGTAAATCACAATTATGAAATTTAGATTGGAAACTATGGTTAATACATACAACGTAAGATCTAAAACTAAAACTTCTCAGCAAAAGGGTCAGTGTTTAGACATCTTATTCAGCCAAACAACAACTAATATTTCAACAACTGGAAAAAGGTGTGTGTAATGATTACAAAGATTATGAGTTCAGTTACACCAAAAATAGCAAAGGCAGGAATCCCGCCAAAAGGTGAACGACTCAAGAGATTTATGCAAAGTGAAACACTCGGGAAAGTGTTAGACGTTGCAGCAGAGAACCAGACGATGTGTCAATCGTTGTTTGCGTTAGGTATCTGCGTAGGTCCAAGACCTGTGACGAACTACATTATCACCGAGGATAAGAAGGATGCTTTATATGCAAACTGTCATTCAATGTCCTCAGGTGTGGTCGGATATGTTTGGCCTATGATATTTGCAACACCGATTGCAATGGGCGTTAAGAAGATGGTTGCAAATCCTACAAAATATTTTAAGCCTGAAATGATTCAGAAGTTCTATCCTAATGTATCTGTGGTAGATAAGATAGGAAAAGACGGCTCTAAAATAGGTAAAAAGATTGAAGTAAACGCAAAAGGCGAAATGTTAAGAAAAGACGGCTCTGTGTTATGTAAAGATTTAGAACCTATGATGGTATATGGAGAAGAAGCACAGAGAGCATTTGCAAAAGCACACCCGGAATTGTCAGTAGATAAATCGGGTGTTGTTCGTTCTAAAACTGTATTCAAGACAGAAGGCGGTGTTTATAAATTAGACAAAAACGGCAACAAAATAGGTGCTGCTGTTCAAAAGAAAGACTTTAACCCAATAACAGAAGAAATGGAAATTGGTGCGAAGAAGGAACAAAATGTACAAAAATTTGTAAATATGTTACCTGATATTTTATTAGCACCGGTAAGAGCATCCTTGACGATTGCTTTAATTCCGCCGTTGTTGGGAGCGTTTGGTATCAAGAAACGACCAAAAGGTGAACAGGCACAACAGCAAACGGCACAAGAAAAACCATTGAATGTTGTTTCTAAATCAAATAATGCGGTAGTAAAATCAATTGGAAGTCCTGCATCTTCTTCGACTTTCAATGCGTTTAAGAAAGGAGTTGCATAATGAATATAACTCCGGTTTCAAATACATACAATAATCAAACTGCTTTTACTGCTGCACCAAAATTAAAACCGAGTGTAATCAGTAAGTCAAATGCATTCATGCATGAAGCACGTACAAATTTTGCACAGGCAAAAGAAAATTTTATAGATAATTGTATAATAAAACCTGTTCTTCAACCTGTAATGAATTCAAAATTCATGAGTCGATTTGCAGACTGGTCAGCAAATGTGGAAAACTTGCCAAGCCACATGTCAACAGCAGGTTCAATCGTAACGACTTATTTTTATGCAAACAGAACAAAGAAAACATTGAATCAAGACGAAGAACAAAAGAAACGTGCAAAAGTTTTAAGATTAAACCAATGGTTGGTAACAGGTGTATCAACTGCATTAGGTTACGGAACTAACGGTTTGTTAAACAAGGTAAGTAAAGATTTAGGCTATAAATTCAGAGAAGCAAACCAAGGTCATCCAAAACTTTCAACAAGAATGAAAGGCTTTGATATTGCGAAACAATTAGCAATCTTTACAATGATGTACAGATACGTTGCACCTGTACTTGTTACTCCTGTTGCAAGTAAAGGTTTCAAACTTTGGGAAGACTACAAAGCAAAGAAGGCAGAAAATGCACAAGTTGCTCAAACCACACAAATTCAACCAAAGTCACAACAAGTTAAAAAGAGTGCATAAGCAGACATAAATAGACATTATGTTAGGATAATAAGATAAAGAAACGAAAACCATTGTTTTCGTTTCTTTGTGTTTTGTTGATTTTATATAAAAAAGTGTAATGTAAATAAAAATAAATAAAAGTCCATGATAATTTGACTTTATAATTTATTTTGTCGTAAAATTCATGTTGAGGATATGTAGTATCAGGAGAGATGTATAAAATGAGTGCGCAACAGAGCAATATATATAATTTACTTGGGAAATTAGAAGAATCTTTGGATAAAGGATTTCCTTTATTATCAAGTTATATGGTAGTAGTAAAAAGAGATACCGTAGAAACTTTGTTAGACCATATTTATTCCTCATTACCAACAGAGGTTCAGGATGCTCGTGCGTTGTTGAGGAGAAGAGATGAAATCCAGCAGGAAGCACAACAAAGAGCCGAAAAACTTATACGTGATGCGCAGGCTGAGGCATCAAGATTATTGAGTGAATCTGATATGATGCAACGTGCTCAAAGAGAATTACAAAAAATAAAAGAACAGGTTGCTGCTGATTGCGAAGCAATGAAGAGAAAAGCGTATGAAGAATCTGAAGCAATAAGAACGCAGGCAAGAGATGAGGCTACTAGAGTTAGGGAAGGTATGACAGTTTATGCTGAACAAATTTTGACAGGTTTAGAACAAAATTTAAACCAGTTACAGCAAATGGTTAAGAGTAATCAGGTTCAGTTAGAACGTCAAAGAAATGAATATTCTAATTCAATAAACAACTCTCAAGGCGGGGGTGAAGTTCCTCCAAATATGAGAGTTCAGTAAAGAATTAGTTGGATTTATATAATTCGGTTAAACTTCCCTATTTAGGGAGGTTTTTATTTTGGTTGGGGTAAATTATTGTTTATCTGCGAAGCAGATATATCTCTCCTTGGAGAGAGAGAAATTTCTTAATGAACTGCTTGCAGTGAATTTAGAAATTTGAGAGAGGGTAAGTAATAGTTGGTTTAATAATTGAACCCTCTCCCCAACCCCTCTCCAAAGGAGAGGGGCTTTTAACGATTTATATATTTACCCCCGCTAAACAATAATTTACCTCATTTATACTATTTTTTTTAGTTTGAATATTCTTTTTAATTTTTATGTCGTTATATTTTTTGTATTGACATTAATGAGGATAGTTTTGTGAGTTTGCATGAAGATTGTTTAATCAATTATTTACAAAAGCCTGATGAACTGGCTTATACGACCGAAATTTTAAAATTATATAACAAACTTATGGAAAGAGAGTTTATAAAGAAAAAAATTTCTGATAAGATTAAGGTAGAGTTATTATTTAACTAAAATAAGTTAAGAATGGTATAATTGTTTACTATTTATAAATATGAGGTATAAATTTTGAGCGAAGATTCAAAAATTTCAAAGGATAAAATATTTAATTTAATAGCATATTTTTTAATAACGGCATCAATATTATTTGCGGTGTTATTGCTGGCAAATAATTCAATGATAGCGAATTTTTTCAACGATTCTGAAAACAAATCGTTTGACTATCGTCAGTCGTTGCTTGTGAAACACAGACATTTAAGACCAAGTAAAGATATTGTTATTATTTCGATTGATGATGGCAGTTATGAATATATATTAGATAAATATGGGGAATGGCCAATTTCAAGAAGTATCTATTCAAAGATAATAGATAGAATAGAGGCAGATAAACCAAAAG